>NZ_JBEYAL010000007.1:0-271438 GCF_040631655.1 Streptomyces sp. NPDC019937 | reverse complement strand
ATGCAGGGCACCATCGTCAAGGTCGCCGTGACCGAAGGCGACACCGTGGCCGAAGGCGACCTCATCGTCGTCCTCGAAGCCATGAAAATGGAACAGCCCCTCAACGCCCACCGCGCGGGCACCATCAAGGGGCTGAGCGCCGAGGTCGGCGCCTCGATCACCTCGGGCTCGGTCATCTGCGAGATCAAGGACTGACGCCGCGCCCGGGCCGGTTCGCACGGGCCCCGGACGTCCACGGGACGGCCGGGGCCCGCCGCACGTTCAGCGCCCCCGCACCACGTCCTGCGGGAAGGTCAGCTGTCCGCTCATCCAGCGCAGCGCCGTGGGCAGTTCGCGCCGCCAGGTGCGGAAGTTGTGGCTGCCCCGGTCCAGGATGATCGACTCGGCGCGCATCGGCGGCCGTACGGCGGCCAGGAACGACCGGGTCGCGCCGTAGTCCGACTCGCCCCGGCGGCTGGAGGCCACCAGCACCGACACATCGGGCCCCGGCAGGTGCCGCAGCCGCCACAGCAGATCGTGCTCCCGCATCCGCCGCCGCCCCGCCGGGCCGCCGCCGAACAGGTCCCCGGTGGTGGGATCGTCAGCCACCCGGTAGTCGGGCGAGAGGGCGGCCGCCGCGGAGTAGACCCGCGGATGGCGCATGGCCAGCTGGAGCGCGCAGCTGCCGCCCGAGGAGTAGCCCAGGACGCCCCAGGCGCTGGGGTCGTGGCCGATCCGGTAGTGGCGCACCAGCGCCTCGGGGAGATCCTCGGCGAAGTACGTCTCGGCCCGCGGCCCTCCGGGCACGTCCACGCACTGGGTGTCGCGCGGCGGGGCGATGGTGGGCCGGACCATCACGATGACGGCGGGCTGCATCGTCCCCCGGCGGATCAGGTCGCCCGCGGTCTGCGGCACCCGCAGGTGCTGGGCCAGCAGAAACGACCCGCCGGGGTAGCCGCTGATCGCGACGATGACGGGGAAGCGCTGGCGGGCGTACTGGCGCTGGAAGTACTGCGGCGGCAGGAACACGTACGCGGGGTCGGCAACCTGGCTACGGCGGCCCAGGATGCGCACCGACTCGACCTTCCCGGTCTGCTCCGGCCGCCCGCCGGGCAGCCCGTGCACCTTGTCCAGGCCCTGCGGCGGCGCGGGCTGCACCAGGGTGCCGGACGGATCGCCCTGCACCGCCCCGCCGCCGTGCACGTCCGAGAGCGCGGCGGGGGCATCGTCGCCCCGGCCCAGCAGCTCGTCCCAGGACCCGTAGAACTGGAAGTTGGCGTTCACCGCGAGGGCCAGCGCGGCGACGATCGCGCACTGGGTCACCGCCAGCGAGCCGAGCCGGCCCAGCCACGCCCGTACGCCCCGCCCGGCGAAGCGCGGCCACAGCCAGGCCGTGAGCGCGACGCACACCACGGCGACGGCGATGAGCACGTACTCCAGCGGTCGACTGGTCAGTTCCATGGGTTCTTCCACTCCCGGTCACCGCGACGCACGGTGCCTTACGCCCTGTTTGATGGCGATTACGCGAAACGGCGTTGCCCGGCGCCGACGTTGTTTCCCCGCCGTTCCCCCACGCGCGCCCGCGGTTCACCGCCCCGTCACCGCGCGGCCGCTGCGGCACCCCGGACGGCCGGAGAGCGAGGTATCCGGACACCCCCATGCCGCGTGATGGCATGCTTGACCTACCGGCAGGCACAGCAAGGCACAGCAGGGAGGACCGCGATGGCGACCGAGACAGCCCCGGCGCACACGCCACCGCTGCCCCGCCCCATGCGCGCCGACGCGCGCCGCAACTACGAGCGGCTGCTGGCCGAGGCGCGCACCGCCTTCACCCAGCACGGCACCGACGCCTCGCTGGAGGACATCGCGCGCCGCGCGGGCGTCGGCATCGGCACGCTCTACCGGCACTTCCCCAACCGCACCGCGCTCATGGGCGCCGTCTTCCAGGGCGAGATGAACGCGCTGCTGACGCGCTCCCGCGAGCTGGCGAAGGCGCCCCAGCCGTGCACCGCGCTGGTCGACTGGCTGCGGGCGATCGTCCACCACGCCAGCACCTACCGCGGGCTCGCCCAGGCCCTGATGGCCTGCTCGGGCGACGAGAGCTCGGAGCTGTCCCGGGGCTGCCGGCTGCCGCTGCGCGAGGCGGGCAGCGAACTGCTCGCCCGCGCCCAGCGGGCCGGGGCCGTGCGGCCGGACGTGGTGATCGCCGACCTGATGCAGCTGACCAACGCCATCGCGCTGGCCGTCGAGCAGTCGCCGGACGACCCGGAGCTGGCGGACCGGCTGCTCGCCCTGACCTTCACCGGTCTCAAGGCGCACTGAACCGATCACCCTCGCACCGCTCAGCGCCCGGTCAGCGGCGGCGCGGTGCCAGATCCGCGACCCGGCCACCGCCCGTCTGCTGCTCGGGCAGCGAGGCCGCGCTGCGCAGCTGGGCTGCGCCGCCGGGCCCCTGGCCGTGCGGATTGCGGCGCGGCCCGGGCAGCGGCAGCCCGTCCTCGCCGGATCCGGCCCGCGGGGCCGATGAGCCCAGCCGCCCCGCCTGGCGGCCCGCGCCCGACGATCCGCCGCTGCCCTCGCCCCCGGCCGGGCCGGACCCCGCGCCCGGCCCCGCCACCGCGATCTGCACGCCCTGGTCGGCCAGGGCCTGCAACTCGGTCAGCGCGCGCTCGTCCTGGGCGGGTGGCTCATCGGTCACCAGCCGCGTGATCACATCGGTGGGCACCGTCTGGAACATGGTGTCGGTGCCCAGCTTGGTGTGGTCGGCGAGCACCACCACCTCCGCCGCGGCCTGCACCAGCGCCCGGTCGACGCTGGCCGACAGCATGTTGGACGTGGACAGCCCGCGCTCGGCGGTCAGCCCACTGCCGGACAGAAAGGCGCGCGAGACCCGCAGCCCCTGCAGGGACTGCTCGGCGCCGCTGCCGACCAGCGCGTAGTTGGAGCCGCGCAGGGTGCCGCCGGTCATCACGACCTCGACCCGGTTGGCATGCGCCAACGCCTGTGCGACCAGCAGGGAATTGGTGACCACGGTCAGCCCGGGGACCCGCGCGAGCCGGCGGGCCAGCTCCTGCGTGGTCGTACCGGCGCCGACCACGACGGCCTCGCCCTCTTCGACGAAACCGGCCGCGAGATCGGCGATCGCCGTCTTCTCCGCGGTCGCTAGATGGGATTTCTGCGGGAAGCCGGACTCCCTGGTGAATCCGCCCGGCAGCACCGCACCGCCGTGCCGGCGGTCGAGCAGTCCTTCTGCCTCCAGCGCCCGCACATCACGCCGTACGGTCACTTCGGAGGTCTGGACGACGCGGGCGAGCTCACGGAGCGACACCGCTCCGTTCGCACGCACCATTTCAAGGATCAATTGGCGACGTTCTGCAGCGAACACGAAACTGACAGTAACGCCAACGACTGTCTGTTTTCAGCAGCTTGCACTAATTAGCAGAAGTTGTTCATCTGCGCGGGCGCAAGCTGCTATAAGGGGCGCACCTCACACGCCGCCGCCGTCCTGACTACCCTTCGGACGACTTGCGCGTGTGCAACTGCCGTGCCACCTCGGCGATCGAGCCGGACAGCGAGGGGTACACGGTGAACGCCTTGGCGATCTGCTCGACCGTCAGGTTGTTGTCGACCGCCAGCGCGATGGGGTGGATCAGCTCGCTCGCGCGCGGCGCGACCACCACACCGCCGACCACGATGCCGGTGCCCGGACGGCAGAAGATCTTCACGAAGCCGTCCCGGATGCCCTGCATCTTCGCCCGCGGGTTGCGCAGCAGCGGCAGCTTCACCACCCGGGCGTCGATCTTCCCGGCGTCCACATCGGACTGCGAGTAGCCCACGGTGGCGATCTCGGGGTCGGTGAAGACGTTCGCCGACACCGTCTTCAGGTTCAGCGGCGTGACCGCGTCCCCCAGGAAGTGGTACATCGCGATCCGGCCCTGCATCGCCGCCACCGACGCCAGCGCGAACACCCCGGTGCAGTCACCGGCCGCGTACACGCCCGGCGCGCTGGTGCGCGACACCTTGTCGGTCAGGATGTGCCCGGACTCCTTCATCCGGACCCCGGCCTCCTCCAGGCCCATGTCCGCGGTGTTCGGGATCGAGCCCACGGCCATCAGACAGTGGCTGCCGGTGATGACCCGCCCGTCCGCGAGCGTGACCTCCACCCGGTCCCCGACGCGTCCCTCCTCGCCCGCCTTCGGCGAGGAGGGTCCCTGTGCCGATGCAGGTCCGGGGACCCTCTTCACCGCCGTTGCCCGCGACCGGGACATCACGTTCATCCCGCGCCGCCGGAAGACGTCCTCCAGGACCGCCGCCGCGTCCGGGTCCTCGCCCGGCAGCACCCGGTCCCGGCTGGAGACCAGCGTGACCTTGGACCCCAGCGCCTGGTACGCGCCCGCGAACTCGGCGCCCGTGACACCGGACCCGACCACGATCAGTTCCTCGGGCAGCTCATCGAGGTCGTAGACCTGCGTCCAGTTCAGGATGCGCTCGCCGTCCGGCTGCGCGTCCGGGATCTCCCGCGGGTGCGCGCCGGTCGACACCAGCACCGCGTCCGCGACCAGGGTCTCCTCGGAGCCGTCCGCCGCCCGGACGATCACCTTCCGCGATCCGTCCGGCCCCTGCGCGGGCTCCAGCCGCCCACGCCCCCGCATGACCCGCGCGCCGGCGCGCGTCACGGAGGCCGTGATGTCGTGCGACTGCGCGAGCGCCAGCCGCTTCACCCGCCGGTTGACCTTGCCCAGGTCCACGCCCACCACCCGGGCCGCCTGCTCCAGCGGCGGGGTGTCATCGGCGACGATGATGCCCAACTCCTCGTACGAAGAGTCGAACGTCGTCATCACCTCAGCCGTGGCGATCAACGTCTTCGACGGCACGCAGTCGGTCAGCACCGACGCCCCGCCCAGACCGTCGCAGTCGACGACGGTCACCTCCGCACCGAGCTGGGCGGCGACCAGTGCCGCCTCGTAGCCGCCGGGTCCGCCACCAATGATCACGATCCGAGTCACATGCTCCATTGTCCCGTACCCACCCATTAGGCTTCCGCCCGGGGGTTCGAGTGCGCATTCCGCTACGAACCCGCCACCCCAAGAGCGCTTCCACCCCTCTCCCGTACCCTCTGATCCATGTCGCTCTACGCCGCGTACGCCGGCAACCTCGACGCGCGGCTGATGTCCCGCCGCGCACCGCACTCACCCCTGCGCGGCACAGGCTGGATCACCGGCTGGCGCCTGACCTTCGGCGGGGAGCAGATGGGCTGGGAAGGAGCCCTCCCCACCATCGTCGAAGCCCCGCGCTCGCAGGTCTTCGTCGCCCTCTATGACATCGCCCCCATGGACGAGGACTCCATGGACCGCTGGGAGGGCGTCGGCCTGGACATATACCGCCGCATGCGGATCCGCGTCCACACACTGGACGGCGACGAACCCGCCTGGCTGTACGTCCTCAACGGCTACGAGGGCGGTCTGCCCTCCGCCCGCTACCTCGGCGAGATCGCCGACGCCGCCGAATCCGCCGGGGCGCCCCACGACTACGTCATGGAACTGCGCAAGCGCCCCTGCTGACTCCGCTTGCGCGCGGCTGGTGAAGTCATCGTGCCGATGCGGCCGTCCCTCTGTTCTCCCCCACGGGGCCCGGGCGAGGATGCGGCTTGATCTCGACCGCCACCACCGAAAGCCGACCGATATGCCCGTCTTCAGGCGCCGCAAGGGCAACCGTCCCCGCCTGGTCCCCGAACTCGACGACACCGCCCTCGGCCGGGTCCGGCAACGCCTCGAAACGAGCTGGATCCGCGGCGAACTCGACACCACGGTGATCGCCCAGGTCTCCAGGGTGGTCGAGGACGCCGGTCAGGACTGGGACCGCAAGGGCCACCGCCTCGCCGTACTCGCCGCCACCGCGGGGCGGGCACTGCCCGGGATCTGGCGGCGTCACCACCCCCGCGACCAGGGCGCTCTGCTGCTGCACGCCTGGTCGGACCTGGCCCAGGCCCAGGCCGACCTGAGCGACGCCCGCGACGCCTGCCGCCTCGCCGCCGAGCTGGTTCCCGCCGACCCCACCCCGTACGTGGTGCACCTGGCCACACTGCGCCGCGAGCGGCGCCCCCACCGCGAGCTGTCGGCGGTCTGGCAGGAGGTCATGACCCGCGACCCGTGGAACCGCGAGGCGCACCTCCAGGTGCTCGGCTATCTGTCCCCCGACGAGTGCGGCTCCGCCGTACAACTCCTCGACCTGCTCGACTCGGTCCGGGGCCGCATGCCCGCCGACGCCCCCGCCGCCGCCCTGGAGCTGACCGCGATCGTCCGCGGCCACCAGCGCGCCATGGCCACCGGCGGCATGGAGGCGATCAGCGCCGGGGAGCACTGGCGGCGGGAGCAGGTCGCCTCGGTCCTCGACCAGGCCACCCAGGACTGGACCCGCCCCGGCTTCCTCCGCCACGCCGCCGCCCTCGCGGACCTCAACGTCCTGGCCTACGCCCTGGTCAGGTCCGGCCGCATGGCCGACGCCACGACGGTCCTGCGCGCCACCACGGGCGTGGTGACGCCCTGGCCCTGGAACGCCGACGGCGACCCGCTGGAACGGTTCTCCCAGCCCTACGAACGCCTCGCCGCCCTCTCGTAGCGCACCCGTTCACAACGATCCGAGCACCGTCATGGATGCGCATCTACGCGCGTAGGGTGTAACCGGCTACCCTCGTGCGCGTGAACGCATCTGTTACCAGGAACAGCCAGGGCGAACCCGCCGACCCCCACGCCGTCGCCGACGCCGCCGCCACGCGCCTGCGCGAGCTGACCGGCGCGGAGACCCACGACGTCGCCCTGGTCCTGGGCTCCGGCTGGGTCCCCGCCACCGACGCGCTCGGCAGCCCGGAGCACGAGTTCCCCGTCACCGAGCTGCCCGGCTTCCCGCCGCCCGCCGTCGCGGGCCACGCGGGCACCATCCGCTCGTACAAGCTGGGCGACAAGCGGGCCCTCGTCTTCCTCGGCCGCACCCACTACTACGAAGGCCGCGGCGTCGCCGCCGTCGCCCACGGCGTCCGCACCGCCGTCGCCGCCGGCTGCAAGACCATCATCCTCACCAACGGCTGCGGCGGCCTCCGCGAAGGCATGCGCCCCGGCCAAGCGGTCCTCATCAGCGACCACATCAACCTCACCGCCGCCTCCCCCATCGTGGGCGCCAACTTCGTCGACCTCACCGACCTCTACTCGCCCCGGCTGCGGGCCCTCTGCCAGCAGATCGACCCCTCCCTGGAAGAGGGCGTCTACGCCCAGTTCCCCGGCCCGCACTACGAGACGCCCGCCGAGATCACCATGGCCCGCACCATCGGGGCCGACCTCGTCGGCATGTCCACCACCCTCGAAGCCATCGCGGCCCGCGAGGCGGGCGCCGAGGTCCTGGGCATCTCCCTGGTCACGAACCTCGCCGCGGGCATGACCGGCGAACCCCTCAACCACGAGGAGGTCCTCCAGGCCGGCCGCGACTCCGCCACCCGCATGGGCACGCTCCTGTCCCAGGTCCTGGACCGCCTCTGAGGTTGGGGGCTGAGGTCTTGGGGGCTCCGCCCCCAAACCCCCGCCGGGGCTCCGCCCCGGACCCCGGCGCGAGGTGCGGCCGGGTGGTGCCGGTGCGGGGCCTCCGGCCAGTGGCACCGGCCACGCCGGATCCCGGTCGCGCCCAGGGGCCCGCCATCGTGCCGTCGCGGGCCTCCGCCGTACGGCGGAGGGGGTAGGGCCGCAGGGGTGGGGTCCTGGACGCTGACGTGTATGTGTGGCGCCGTGGGCTTCCGGCCCACCTCACGCTTCACGGCGGCGGCGCCGTAAACATACGGTCCAGGGCCCTGCCCCGGAGGCCCCGCACCCGGCACCCACCACGCACCCCAGGCGCACCACCCCCACACCGGCACCCAGCCACCGCACACCGCAGCCCCAGGAGGCCCCCCATGGCGCTCGACCTCATCGACCAGGCCACCACCTGGCTGGCCGAGGACCCCGACCCCGACACCCGCGACGAGCTGCGCGCGCTGCTCGCCGCGGCCGAGGGGGGCGACGACGAGGCGCGGCGCGCGCTCGCCGAGCGCTTCTCCGGCACGCTGCAGTTCGGCACCGCCGGCCTCCGCGGCGAACTGGGCGCCGGGCCCATGCGGATGAACCGCGCGGTCGTCATCCGCGCCGCCGCCGGTCTGGCCGCGTACCTCGCGCGGCAGCCGGAGCGAGCGGGCGGCCTCGTCGTCATCGGCTACGACGCCCGCTACAAGAGCGCGGACTTCGCCCGCGACACGGCCGCCGTCATGACGGGTGCCGGTTTCCGCGCGGCACTGCTGCCCCGACCGCTGCCGACGCCGGTGCTGGCGTTCGCGATCCGCCACCTCGGCGCGGTCGCGGGGATCGAGGTCACGGCGAGCCACAACCCGCCGCGGGACAACGGGTACAAGGTCTACCTGGGCGACGGTTCGCAGATCGTCCCGCCCGCCGACGCGGAGATCGCGGCGGAGATCGCGGCGGTGGGCGGTCTGGACGGCGTGCGCCGCCCGGACACCGGGTGGGAGACGCTGGACGACGGCATCCTCGACGCGTACCTGGCGCGCACCGACGCCGTGCTGACGCCCGGTTCGCCCCGTGACGCCCGCGTCGTCTACACGCCCCTGCACGGCGTGGGCCGCGAGACGCTGACGGCGGCGTTCGCGCGGGCGGGCTTCCCGGCGCCCACGGTGGTGCCGGAGCAGGCGGAGCCCGACCCGGCGTTCCCGACGGTGGCGTTCCCGAATCCGGAGGAGCCGGGGGCGATGGACCTGGCGTTCGCGACGGCCCGCGAGGCGGCGCCCGACATCGTCATCGCGAACGACCCGGACGCGGACCGCTGCGCGGTGGCGGTCCCCGAGCCGGGGACGGGTACGAGGACGAACACCGGCTGGCGGATGCTGCGCGGCGACGAGGTGGGCGCGCTGCTCGCCACCCACCTCGTGCACAAGCGCGCCCGCGGCGCCTTCGCGACGACGATCGTGTCGTCGTCGCTGCTGTCGCGCATCGCGGCGGACGCGGGCCTGCCGTACGCCGAGACGCTGACCGGCTTCAAGTGGCTGGCCCGGGTGGACGGCATGCGGTACGCGTACGAGGAGGCGCTGGGCTACTGCGTGGACCCGGACGGTGTGCGTGACAAGGACGGGATCACGGCGGCGCTGCTGGTGGCGGAGCTGACGTCGGAGCTGAAGGAGCAGGGGCGGACGCTCACCGACCTGCTGGACGACATCGCCGTCGCGCACGGTCTGCACGCCACGGACCAGCTGTCCGTACGGGTCGAGGACCTGTCCCTGATCGCGGCGGCGATGCGGCGGCTGCGCGAGCGGCCCCCGGCCGAGCTGGCGGGCCTGAAGATCGCCTCGGCCGAGGATCTGACGCGGGGGACGGAGGCCCTGCCCCCGACGGACGGCCTGCGCTATCGGCTCGCCGGGAAGGACGCGGTCCGCTCGGCCCGCGTGATCGTCCGCCCGAGCGGCACGGAGCCGAAGCTGAAGTGCTACCTGGAGGTGGTCGTGGACGTGCCCGGCGCCGCGGACCTGCCCCCGGCCCGCAGCGCCGCGGAAACGGTGCTGGCGGCCCTGAAGAAGGACCTGGCGGCGGCGGCCGGGATCTGACGCCCCGCCCTCAGATCAGCAGCATGATCACCAGCAGCAGCGCCCCGGCCAGGCTGGGCGCGATGACCTCGAATGCCCAGCGCACCTCGGGCTCGCCCTGCGCGCCGTCGCGGGCGGCGTTGGACTCGGCCAGTTCGCGCAGATCGCCGATGGTCTGGTCGGCCTGGGCGCGGCGGTCCGCCGTCGCGCCCGGGCCGGAGGCGCGGCCGGTGGCGCCGGGCGTACGGCCGAAGGAGCCCGCCGCCGTGTCGCGGCTCTGCTGCCGGGCGGCCCGCTTGCGCTGCCGCAGCGAGACGGGGACGGCCCACAGCTGGTACGTCGCGCCGCCCGCCAGCACTTCGCTGGTGTAGCCCGCGCGCAGGGTGTCGACGGAGCCCCAGGGGAGGGTGATGGTGCGGAAGGGGTTGCGTACGAGAAGGCGGTCCGCGCCCGCGTACACCGCCGGGCGCACGGTGAAGGCGATCACCACCGGCACCGCGAACAGCAGCCCGGCGAGGGCGAGCCACGGGGTGCGGCCCTCGCCGCGCAGGATGGCGTCGATGCCGAGCCAGCCGCCGAGTCCGAGCAGCAGCACGCCGCCCACGATGCCGCCCGGGGAGCGGTAGACGCGGTCGGCGTACGAGGTGGGCTCCTCGGCGGGCTGCGCAGGGTCGGCGGGGTCGTCCGGGCTCGTCATGGGGCCGATTGTGCCGCACGGCCCCTCCCCTTGGGCCTCGGGATCAACACGGAACGAGCACGATCGGGCCCGGGCTCGATCAAGGCCGGGGGGTGACATACTGCTACGCGCGTAGATATGCTCAGGTGGTGACCATGCCCACCACTGTTCCCGCATACGGCAAAGAGGCCGCGGAGCGACTGGCGTCGATGGCGGACGTGACCGCCACCGACAGCGCGCTGCGCCGCTTCCTGCACGGCCTGCCGGGCGTCGACGCGGTTGGCCTGCAGGCCCGTGCCGCGACCCTCGGCACCCGCTCGATCAAGACGACGGCGAAGGCGTACGCCATCGACCTGGCGATCTCGATGATCGACCTGACGACCCTGGAGGGCGCGGACACCCCGGGCAAGGTCCGGGCGCTGTGCGCGAAGGGGATCAGTCCCGACCCCACCGACCGCACCGTCCCGAAGGTCGCGGCGATCTGCGTCTACGGCGACATGGTGGCGACCGCCAAGGAGGCCCTGGGCGCCAGTGGCATCCACGTGGCGGCCGTGGCGACCGCGTTCCCGTCCGGCCGGGCGGCCCGCTCCGTGAAGCTGGCCGACACCCGGGAGGCGGTGGCCGCCGGGGCGGACGAGATCGACATGGTGATCGACCGCGGGGCGTTCCTCTCCGGCCGCTATCTGGAGGTCTTCGAGGAGATCCGGCAGGTGAAGGAGGCGTGCGTCCGCCCGGACGGCAGCGCCGCCCATCTGAAGGTCATCTTCGAGACGGGCGAGCTGCAGACGTACGACAACGTGCGCCGCGCGTCCTGGCTGGCGATGCTCGCGGGCGCCGACTTCATCAAGACGTCGACCGGCAAGGTGTCCGTCAACGCCACGCCGCCGGTCACCCTCGTCCTGCTGGAGGCGGTCCGGGACTTCCGGGCCGCGACCGGGGTGCAGGTGGGGGTCAAGCCCGCCGGTGGCATCCGTACCACGAAGGACGCCATCAAGTACCTGGTGATGGTCAATGAGACGCTGGGCGAGGAGTGGCTGTCCGCGGACTGGTTCCGCTTCGGCGCGTCGAGTCTGCTGAACGACCTGCTGATGCAGCGCCAGAAGCTGAGCACCGGCCGGTACTCCGGTCCCGACTACGTGACGGTGGACTGATACGCCATGCCCGTTTTCGAGTACGCCCCCGCTCCCGAGTCCCGCGCGGTCGTCGACATCGCCCCCTCGTACGGGCTGTTCATCGACGGCGAGTTCCGCGAGGCCGGTGACGGGAAGGTCTTCAAGACGCTGTCCCCCTCGTCGGAGGAGGTGCTGTCGGAGGTCGCCCAGGCCAATGCCGAGGACGTCGACCGTGCGGTGAAGGCGGCCCGTAAGGCGTTCGAGGGCTGGTCGGCGCTGCCCGGTGCCGAGCGCGCCAAGTACCTGTTCCGCATCGCGCGGATCATCCAGGAGCGCTCCCGCGAGCTGGCGGTGCTGGAGTCGCTGGACAACGGCAAGCCGATCCGCGAGTCGCGGGACGCCGACCTGCCGCTGGTCGCCGCGCACTTCTTCTACTACGCGGGGTGGGCCGACAAGCTCGCCTACGCGGGCTACGGCCCCGATCCGAAGCCGTTGGGCGTGGCGGGCCAGGTCATCCCCTGGAACTTCCCCCTGCTGATGCTGGCCTGGAAGATCGCCCCGGCGCTGGCCTGCGGCAACACGGTGGTGCTGAAGCCCGCCGAGACGACGCCCCTGAGCGCCCTGTTCTTCGCGGACATCTGCCGCCAGGCGGGTCTGCCGAAGGGCGTGGTCAACATCGTCACCGGTGACGGTTCGACCGGCGCCGAGCTGGTCGCCCACCCGGGGATCGACAAGGTGGCCTTCACGGGCTCGACCGAGGTCGGCAAGGCGATCGCCCGCACGGTGGCCGGTACGGAGAAGAAGGTCACCCTGGAGCTGGGCGGCAAGGCCGCGAACATCGTCTTCGACGACGCGCCGATCGACCAGGCGGTCGAGGGCATCATCGGCGGCATCTTCTTCAACCAGGGCCACGTCTGCTGCGCGGGCTCCCGGCTGCTGGTCCAGGAGTCCGTCCAGGACGAGCTGCTGGACGCGCTCAAGCGCCGTATGCGCACGCTGCGGGTGGGCGACCCGCTGGACAAGAACACCGACATCGGCGCGATCAACTCCGCCGAGCAGCTGGCCCGCATCCGCGAGCTGGCCGACGCGGGCGAGGCCGAGGGCGCCGAGCGCTGGGCGCCCGAGTGCGAGCTGCCCAGCTCCGGCTACTGGTTCGCGCCCACCCTCTTCACCGGCGTCACCCAGGCCCACCGGATCGCCCGCGAGGAGATCTTCGGCCCGGTCCTGTCCGTGCTGACCTTCCGCACCCCCGACGAGGCGGTGGCGAAGGCGAACAACACCCCGTACGGCCTGTCGGCGGGCATCTGGACGGAGAAGGGCTCGCGCATCCTGGCGATGGCGAGCAAGCTGCGCGCCGGGGTGATCTGGTCCAACACGTTCAACAAGTTCGACCCCGCCTCGCCGTTCGGCGGCTACAAGGAGTCGGGCTACGGCCGCGAGGGCGGCCGCCACGGCCTGGAGGCATATCTCGATGTCTGACCGTCTGAGCGTCTTCAAGACCTACAAGCTGTACGTCGGCGGGAAGTTCCCGCGTTCCGAGAGCGGCCGGGTGTACGAGGTGACCGATCCCAAGGCGCGCCGGCTGGCCAACGCCCCCCTGGCCTCCCGCAAGGACGCCCGCGACGCGGTGGTCGCCGCGCGCAAGGCGTTCGGCGGCTGGTCCGGGGCCACCGCGTACAACCGCGGCCAGATCCTCTACCGCGTGGCCGAGATGCTGGAGGGCCGCCGCGACCAGTTCGTCCACGAGGTGGCGGACGCGGAGGGCCTGTCCAAGCCGAAGGCCACCGCCCAGGTCGACGCGGCGATCGACCGCTGGGTCTGGTACGCGGGCTGGTCCGACAAGGTCGCCCAGATCGCGGGCTCCGCCAACCCGGTGGCCGGGCCGTACTTCAACCTCTCCACCCCCGAACCGACCGGCGTGGTGGCCCTCCTGGCCCCTCAGGACTCTTCCTTCCTGGGCCTGGTCTCGGTCGTCGCCCCCGCGATCGTCACCGGCAACACGGCCGTCGTCGTGGCGAGCGAGAAGGCCCCCCTTCCCGCCCTCTCCCTCGCCGAGGTCCTGGCCACCTCCGACCTCCCCGGCGGCGTGGTCAACATCCTCTCCGGCCGCACCGCCGAACTGGCCACCCCGCTCGCCGCCCACCAGGACGTCAACGCGATCGACCTGACGGGCGCGGCCCCCGAGCCGGCGGCCGATCTGGAGAGGGCCGCCGCCGACAACCTCAAGCGCGTGGTCCGTCCACACCCTGTGGACTGGTCCGCCGAGCCGGGCACCGGCCGTCTCCTGTCCTTCCTGGAGACGAAGACGGTCTGGCACCCCATGGGCGTCTGACGCGTACGCCGCCCCCGCCCCGGCGCGGGGGCGGCCCGCGCTCCGCGGGCCGAGCCGAAATTCGTTTGACCGGACCACGGGTCGACGCCGCATGGTGGCCGGGCACCGCCAGTCGTGGTGCCGGTATCCCGAGGAGGCAGCGGCAGCGATGGAGATACGTTCCACGACCGACAAGGATCGCGACGTCTTCGTCGACACACTCCACGCCGCGTTCGGGATCTTCCCGGAAACCCCGGCCGAGGACGGCGGGCTCTGGTGGTCGGCGCTCGAAATGGACCGCAACCTGCTCGCCCTGACGGCGGACGGGCGGCCCGTCGGCACCGCCGGTGCGTACTCCTTCGAGCTCACCCTGCCGGGTGGGCGTCCTCGCCCCGGCCGCCGGAGTAACCGCCGTCGGCGTCCTGCCCTCGCACCGGCGCCGGGGCGTGCTGAGCGCGATGATGCGCCATCAGCTCACCGAGCTGCGGGCCCGTGGGGAGTTCCTTTCCGTACTGCTGGCTTCCGAGGCCCTGATCTACCGCAGGTTCGGCTACGGACCGGCGACCTACACGCAGCGGCTGACCGTGCCGCGCCACCGGGCCGCCCTCGCCCTCCCCCGGGCGCGCGGAACGGCCGCCGCACGAGCGACCGGCCCGGACAGCGACCCGGTCGAGGTGCTGCGTCGTGCCGAGTGCGGCACGATCCTGGAAGAGGTCTACGACCGGTACCGCCGCGCCCAGCCCGGCGCGCTGTCCCGGCCGCACCGCTGGTGGGCCTCGCGCGCGGGGCAGCCCCCGATCTCTCCGGCGCCGCGTTACGTCGCCGTCCACCGGGACGCCGACGGCGTCCCGGACGGGTACGCCAGCTACTCGCTCGACGCCGGCACCCTGACGGTCGACGAGACCATCGCGAGCGACGACGCCGTCTTCACCGCCCTGGCCCGGTTCGTGCTCGGCCACGACCTGGTCTCCCAGGTCGTGTTCAAGCACGTCCCGCCCCAGCACCCGCTGCGCTGGCAGTTCGCTGACTTCCGCGCCGGCGAGGTGAGCGGCGACACCGACTGGCTCTGGGCGCGGCTGCTGGACGTCCCGCGCGCGCTGACCGCGCGCGGCTGGCTCACGGACGGCGAGCTGGTCCTCGACGTCGAGGACCCGTTCCTCGGCGAGCACGACCGCTATCTGCTGACCATCCGGGAGGGCAAGGCCGACTGCGTCCCGACGGACCGGGAGCCCGACCTGTCCCTGGACGTGAGCGACCTGGGATCGGTCTACCTCGGCGGCACCGCCCCGAGCACGCTCGTGCGGGCCGGACACATCCGGGCCCACCACCCGGACGCGGCCACCCTCGCCGACGCCCTCTTCCGCACCGACCGCCCCCCGCACTGCCTGCACTGGTTCTGACCGCGCCCCGCACAGGTCCCGTCAGCCCGTCGTCCGTGCCGGAGGGCACCCTAAAAGATCATGCACGTGGTGGTGGCGTGGGCGATCAGGTTGCCCTGGTCGTCCAGCACCTTGCCCTCGGCGGTGGCGGTACGGCGGCCGGCGTGGATGACGGTGCCTTCGGCGGTGAGGGTCTGGCCGTCCGTGCGGGCGGCGCGGATGTAGTTGACCTTGAGTTCGAGGGTGGTGTAGCCGGTCCCGGCGGGGAGGGTGGTGTGGACGGCACAGGCCATGGCGGAGTCGAGGAGGGTGGCGGCGATGCCGCCGTGGACGGTGCCGAGGGGGTTGGCGAAGTCGGGGCGGGTGTCGAGGGAGATGACGATGCGGCCGTGCTCGACCTCGTCGAAGCGCATGCCGAGCAGGCGGCCTATGGACGGGATGTCGGTGGGGCGTTCGGTCTGCACCCAGCGCATCAGTTCCAGGCCGGTCATGGCTGCGAGGTCGGTGGTGGTCACGGTCGTTCTCCTAGGTGGTGCCGGGCGTGCGGGCGTTGGCGCGGTGCTGGTCAGCCGAGCGGGTCGGCGGTGTCGCGCAGGGTGGCCAGGACCGGGGCGTACATGCGGGCCTTGATGGTGGCGAGGGTGTCGCCGGCCTTGTTCACCTGGGCCCGGGCGATCTCGATGGCGGTGGAGCGCACGGCGTCCTCGGCGACCGCCTGGTCGACGATGCCGGCGGCCGCGGCGTCGGACCCGCCGTAGCGGCGGGCGGTGACCATGGCCTCGTGCGCGGTCCGCGGTGTCAGCCGGGACTGGATGAGGGCGGACATGCCGGGGGTGAAGGGGATGTTGATGTCCGCTTCGGGCAGGCACCAGTAGCCGCGGTCGGCGCGCATGACGCGGAAGTCGTGGGCCAGGGAGAACATCGCGCCCGCGGCGAAGGTGTGGCCCTGCAGCGCGGCCACCGTGACGACCGGCAGCGACAGCAGCCGCGCGAACAGCTCGTGGACGGAGACGACATAGTCCTGGTGCTGGTCGGCATGGGCGAACAGCCAGTCCAGGTCGAGCCCGTTGGACCAGAACTTGCCCGTGGCGGCGGTGACCAGGGCCCGGGGGCCTTCCGCCTTCTCCACCTCGTCGAGTGCGGCGTTGACGGCGGCGATCCAGTCGGGGTGGAAGCGGTTCTCGTCGTCTCCCAGATCGAGGACGAAGACGTTGTCCTGACGGTCGAGCGAGGTCATGACGACTCCTTCACGGCCGGGATCCGGCCTCGGGCCGGTGGTGCAGGGCGTTGAGCAGCAGGTCGTGGATCTCAGCGGCGGCAGCCTCCAGCGGAGCGGTGCTCTGCTCGGCCCGGCACATGACCACGGCGCCTTCGACCGCCGCGATGATGAAGGCACCGAGCCTCCGGCCGCGCTCCTCGGTCAGACCGTGCCGGACGAACAGGACCGTGAGTGCCTCCCGCCAGCGGGCGAAGACGGTGGCGGCGGACCGAGCGAGCTGGGGTGCTTCGTCGTTGGTCTCCACGGCCACCGCCACGATCGGGCAGCCCGCCCGGAAGCCGCTCTCCACCAACCGGTCGCGCCACAACGCGAAGAACGCGTCGACGGCCCGCACTGGATCGTCGGCCTGCATGGCGGCATCGATCAGCCCCGCGATGAAGTCGCCCGCCAGCGCGACCGCTTCGTCGATGAGCTGCGTCCGTCCGCCGGGAAAGTGGTGATACACCGAGCCGCGCGGCGCCCCGCTGTGGGCGAGCACCCGGTCGATGCTGGTCGCGCTCGCCCCATGCTCGCGCAGCAGGGCGGCGGCGCTGCGAATCATCCGGTCCCGGCTGTCACTCCTGCGCGGACTCACCTGCTCACCCCTTCCGGCATACCTGCCGGTAACTTATGGGGTATGGCATAGAACATGCAAGAGGGGTTCCGGCGGTCTTTCCGTTCATGCGGGACGGCGGATGCAGCACACTGGTGTTCCGTGACCCTTCATCCAGCCTCCGCGCGCGTCGTCCTGCTCACCGGGCCCTCGGGTTCGGGAAAGTCGTCCCTCGCGGCCCGTACCGGGCTGCCCGTGCTGAATCTCGACGACTTCTACAAGGAGGGGGACGACTCGACGCTCCCGCAGCTCGCCGGGGGTGAAGGAGCCGACTGGGACTCGCCGTTGGCGTGGGACGCGGACGCGGCGGTGGCGGCGGTCGAGGCATTGTGCCGGACGTCGCGGACGATCGTGCCGGTGTACGACATCTCCTCCAGCTCGCGGGTGGGCGAGGAGCCCATGGACATCGGGTCGGCGGCGCTGTTCGTGGCGGAGGGGATCTTCGCGGCGGACATCGTCGACCGGTGCCGGGCGCTGGGGGTGCTGGCGGACGCGATCTGTCTGCGGGGGCGGCCCTCGACCACGTTCCGGCGGCGGCTGACGCGCGACCTGCGGGAGGGGCGCAAGTCGGCGCCGTATCTGGTGCGGCGGGGCTGGCGGCTGATGCGGTCCGAGCGCGGCATCGTGGAGCGGCAGACGGCGCTGGGCGCGTACGCGTGCGGCCGGGACGAGGCGCTGGAGCGGATAGCGGCGGCGGACACGACGGGGCGCCGGGAGAACGTACGGGCTTGAGCGGCGCGGGCCTCATTCCGCGGCACGCCTCGGTACGCCCGATGGGCGACGGCTTTCACGCGATACGAAAAGGCGGGGCACCTCGAAAGCGTGGCGCCCCGCCGGGGTATTCAGCACACGGCCGGAAAAGGGCCGCTGGAAGTGCTGTTCACCAAGGGTGTTTACCAGGGGTACATGACGACCCAGCTGCCCTCCTGGACACAGTTGAAGCCGGTCAGCTGACCGGCCTGTGCCGCCCGGTTGCCCAGCGTCTGGCACTCCAGGAAGGAGTGCGTGTAGTGCGGGAGGAGACGGGTCTCGGCGGAGGCGGTGCCCGCCGTCACGAGCGGCAGGGCAACGGCGGCCGTGGCAACCGCGGTTACGGCGAGTGCCTTCACCCGCATGGCCTTCTTCATCAGATCTCCCATCGAGTACGGAACCACACGATCCGTCATTTCACCCCCGCACGGCCCGCGTTCCGGGCGACAGGGGCGACGAAAAGGAGAGTATCAATACGCGAGTATCGACTGCCCCGAACATTGCGCTTTGTCGGCGCCACACTAGGGAAAAGCAAAGAAACGCACGGACCAAGCAACCGGAATTCCCTCAGACCACTGGAGGGCAGGATTCCCGCGGATGGTGGACGTGCTGCTGTCGAGGCCGGGGAGGCCCGGCCTCGCCTGCCTGCCTCTTATCCCCTGTCTTCAGCGCGTGCTGTACTCGGTGAGCATCTCGTCGAGTACACGGCGGGCGTCCATTGCTCCCGCGTCGGCGGAGTCGAGGCCGTTGGCGCAGGTCACCAACGTCTTCCACAGCGCCCAGCCGCGGCCGCGGGACCACAGCGCGTCATCGACGGCCAGCCGCTTCCGGAAGACCGCACGACCTTCAGCGGTCAGCAGCGTCCAGGCGATCGCCAGGTCGCACGCGGGGTCGCCGACGCCACAGGTGCCAAAGTCGATGACGGCGTGGAGCTTGCCCCCGTCGAGCAGCAGGTTGCCCTGCGCCAGGTCGCCGTGGAACCAGACGTCGACGCCGTCCCAACGCGACTCCACCGCGTGCTTCCAGATCTCCAGGGCCGGCTCGTCGTCGATGTGGCCGCGCAGCTCGGACAGCGCGCCATGCGCCTTCTCGTCGTAGGTGAGCAGTGTCGCGCCCCGGAACCAGTTGTGGATGCCCGGTCGCGGACCCGCGGAGGCGTCGACGCCTTGCAGCGCGACGACGAAGTCGGCCAGGTCCGCCGCGAAGCCGACGGGGTCGGCCACGGTCTCGAAGCTGGCGGGCCGGCCCTCGATCCACTTGTAGACCGACCAGGAGAACGGGTAGCCCGCCCCCGGCTCGCCCTTGGCCAGCGGCACGGGGATCGGGCGCGGGAGGGCCGGTGCCAGCACGGGGAGCCACTGGTGCTCCTTGTCGACGGCCAGGGCGTACTCCCTCGAGCTGGGCAGGCGGAGCAGCATCGTGTCGCCGAGGTGGAAGGTCACGTTGTCCCAGCCCCTGTTCGCCACCGGCGCGATCGGGAGCGCGGCCCACTGGGGGAACTGCTCGGCGATGAGCCGCTCGACCTGCGCCACGTCGACGGAGACTCGCTTCGGCAACGGGCCGAGGTCGGGGATATCGCTCAACGGAAACCCTTGTCCTAGAAGGCGCTGCGGGCCGTGCGGGCCAGGAGGGTGATCGTGGCGGCGTTGAGCATGGCGGCCGCGATGACCAGGCCGAAGTAGGAGGTCTCGGTGCCCTCCGGGAGGAGGACGAAGAGCAGGCTGGCCGGGGCCGTGAAGAGGGCGGGGACGACCGCCGCCAACGAGGCGTCGTCGTAGGGGAAGAAGCTCGCGTCCGCCCAGGCCCAGGCCAGCAGGGCGAAGACCACGGCGAGGTAGCCGCGGGAGAGCCAGTCGCCCGCGACCACATCGAGGACGCGTCGGAGGACGTCGCGTGTTTTCCTGCGGATCAGCATGCGGCTCAGCCTGCCGAAACGGGCGATACGCGGGCATGAGTATCCGTACTCAAACCGCTCCGTACGCCCGCACACGAGAACGGGCCCGGACAGACCCCCCGGCCGTCCGGACCCGCTCTCCCCCGTTGGGATCCCCCGATCCCGTTTCCCCCGATTTCTCCCTTTCCCCTGTTTCCCTCCGTCCCCCGTTATCCCCGATTCCCCGTTTTCCCGTGCTCCCGGCGCTCCCCCGAGCACCGGCCCCCGTTTTCCCCTTGCCCTCAGGCGACGAGTTCGCCGAAGGACTCCTCCTCGTCACGGCCGAAGCTGAGGGAATCGTCCTCGCGCATCCGGCGCAGCGAGCGCCAGATACTGCTCTTGACCGTGCCGACACTTATGTTGAGTATGTCCGCGATTTCCGGATCCGTCCGGCCCTCGTAGTAGCGCAGCACCAGCATCGTGCGCTGGAGTTCTGGGAGCCGGGCCAGGGCCTGCCAGAGCACGGCGCGCAGCTCGGTGCCGCGCATCGCGTCCTGGTCGCCCGCCGTCTCCGGCAGCTCCTCCGTCGGGTACTCGTTGAGCTTGCGCCGGCGCCAGGCGCTGATGTGCAGGTTGGTCATGGTGCGGCGCAGGTAGCCGCCGACCGCGGCCTTGTCGCTGATCCGGTCCCAGGCCCGGTAGGTCGAGAACAGGGCGCTCTGCAGCAGGTCCTCGGCCTCGAACCGGTCACCGGTCAGGTGGTAGGCGGTTGCGTACAGGGAGGCGCGGCGCTCCTGGACGTACGCGGTGAATTCCGCTTCCGCCCCGCTCTGCGCGCGCCGCTCCCCCGTGGCCTCCCCGTACGAGCTGCCCCCGTTGCCGCCCCCGTGGTCCCCCCCGGGACCCCCGTGCCCCCCGGGGCCCTCCCCGGCCCCCGGCTTCGCGTCAATGGCCACCATGTACGGCGGCCGCTGACGCCCGGTGCCGCGAGCGCACCCCCGCCCGCTCACGGCACCGGACTTCTCCGTGCTCCGGCCGGCGTCGTGGAGGCGCGTGCGAATGACTGCGCTGTCGTGAGTGAAGTGCAGTGTGCTCATGTCGCGCCCCCCGTCGTGGAGCCTGCTCGGTCGTCTGCTGGCTGCCCGGCCGCTCGTTCCGGCCGGTGCACAGAAGACTTTGCCGAACCAGTTTCATGGCGCTGTCCGCCGACTGTCACAGGCTCGTCACAGGGGATCAAGGTCGCGCGTTCCCGACGGTCGAACTACAGGCCCCTTGTAGGCCAGAATGACCAACGTGCCTTTCCTGTTGCTGATCGAGGACGACGACGCCATCCGCACGGCCCTCGAGCTCTCCCTGTCCCGCCAGGGCCACCGTGTGGCGACGGCGGCGACGGGCGAGGATGGCCTGAAACTGCTGCGCGAGCAGCGGCCGGACCTGATCGTGCTGGATGTGATGCTGCCCGGGATCGACGGCTTCGAGGTGTGCCGCCGCATCCGCCGCACCGACCAGTTGCCGATCATTCTGCTGACGGCCCGCAACGACGACATCGATGTGGTCGTGGGGCTGGAGTCGGGTGCGGACGACTATGTGGTGAAGCCCGTGCAGGGGCGGGTGCTGGACGCCCGTATCCGCGCGGTGCTGCGCCGTGGCGAGCGGGAGGCGAACGACGCGGCGTCGTTCGGCAGCCTGGTGATCGACCGGGCGGCCATGACGGTGACCAAGAACGGTGAGGATCTTCAGCTGACCCCCACCGAGCTGCGGCTTCTGCTGGAGCTGAGCCGGCGCCCTGGGCAGGCGCTGTCGCGGCAGCAGCTGCTGCGGCTGGTGTGGGAACACGACTATCTGGGTGATTCCCGGCTGGTGGACGCGTGTGTCCAGCGGCTGCGCGCCAAGGTGGAGGACGTGCCGTCGTCGCCGACGCTGATCCGCACGGTGCGTGGGGTCGGGTACCGGTTGGACGCTCCGGCGTGAGAGTGAGGGACGCGGCCGCGTACGCCGCTGCGCACGGGTGGGGCGGAGACATACGGAATTGAGCGGTGTGAACGAGGAGCCCGGCCGGGCGCGGGGCTGGGCCGCGGGGATTCTGCGGTGGCTCAGCCTGAGGCTGCGGCTGATGCTGGTGTTCGGGCTGGTGGCGCTGGCGGCCGCGGTGTCCGCGTCGGCGATCGCGTACTGGCTGAACCGTGACGCGGTGCTCACCCGCACCCAGGACGCGGCGCTGGACGAGTTCCGCAAGGCGCTCAAGGACGACACCGATCCGCTGCCCGCCCGGCCGACCTGTCCCGAATTGCAGGACGCCGCGGACCGCATGGCGGACAACACGCAGAAGTACGAGGTGCTGCTGGTCACCCGGACCCGGGACAAGGGCCCCTGCCCGGCGGCCTCCGCGCCGGACCTGTTCACCCTGAAGGCCGTGCCGGGGGTGCTGCGCCGCGCGGTGGACGAGCGGCGCGCCGCCGAGGGCTCGCGGTCCGCCCCGTACCACCTCTACTGGCAGCGGATCACGCTGGACGGCACCCCGTACCTGGTGGGCGGGGCGAAGGTGAACGGGGGCGGGCCGACCGGCTACATGCTCAAGTCGCTGGATACCGAGCGCCAGGACCTGAACTCGCTCGCCTGGTCGCTGGGCATCGCCACCGCCCTGGCGCTGGTCGGCTCCGCGCTGCTCGCGCAGGCGGCCGCGGCCACCGTGCTGCGGCCGGTGCAGCGTCTGGGCGAGGCGGCGAACCGGCTGGGCGAGGGGCATCTGGACACCCGGCTGCAGGTCTCGGGCTCGGACGAGCTGGCCAATCTGTCGCACACCTTCAACCGGGCCGCGGAGCGGCTGCAGAAGCGGGTGGCGGAGCTGAGCGCGCGGGAGGCGTCCAGCCGGCGCTTCGTCGCGGACATGTCGCATGAGCTGCGGACCCCGCTCACCGCGATCACGGCCGTCAGCGAGGTGCTGGAGGAGGAGGCCGACTCCCTCGACCCGATGATCGCCCCGGCGGTGCAGCTGGTGGTCAGCGAGACCCGGCGGCTGAACGACCTGGTGGAGAACCTGATGGAGGTGACCCGCTTCGACGCGGGCACGGCCCGGCTGGTGCTCGACGACGTCGACGTGGCGGACCAGGTGACGGCGTGCATCGACGCGCGGGCCTGGCTGGACGCGGTGGAGCTGGACGCGGCGCGCGGGATCGTGGCCCGGCTGGACCCGCGACGGCTGGACGTCATCCTGGCGAACCTCATCGGGAACGCGCTCAAGCACGGCGGCTCCCCGGTGCGGGTGTCGGTGATCCCCGAGGGCGATGACCTGCTGATCAAGGTGCGGGACCACGGCCCGGGTATTCCCGAGGACGTGCTGCCGCATGTCTTCGACCGCTTCTACAAGGCCAGCGCCTCCCGGCCCCGCTCGGAGGGCAGCGGCCTCGGGCTGTCGATCGCGATGGAGAACGCGCACATCCACGGCGGTGACATCAGCGCCGCGAACTCGCCGGAGGGCGGGGCCGTCTTCACCCTGCGGCTGCCCATGGACGCCTCGCGCCTCGCCTCGATCGAGGAGCGGAAGCGCGAGGAGGAGAAGCGCGAGGAGCGGAAGGGCGACGAGCGGAAGGGCGACGAGGGCCGTACGAACGAAGGGGGCGCGTCATGAGCCCGCGAGCGACCCGGCGACCCGCCGCCCTGCTGCTGACCGTGGTGGTCGCGCTGCTGGCGGCCGGGTGCGGCATACGCGGCACGTCGGTGCCGGTGGACGCCGGGCCCGCGCCCTCGCGCGCGTCGTGCCGGGCGCCGGAGACGGGGCGGGCCGCCGAGGGAGCGGGCC
This sequence comes from Streptomyces sp. NPDC019937, assembly GCF_040631655.1. NCBI lineage: Bacteria > Bacillati > Actinomycetota > Actinomycetes > Kitasatosporales > Streptomycetaceae > Streptomyces > Streptomyces sp. NPDC019937. The sequence continues at coordinate 248,081 of NZ_JBEYAL010000007.1, read as the reverse complement.
GGGCCTCCGTACGGATCTATCTGCTGTGCACCTCGCGGATCCTGTCGGTGAACCGGAACGCCCAGTTGCCGGGGAAGAAGGCGCCGGTCGAGCGGGTGGCGGCGGCCCGGGCGCTGCTGGAGCAGCTGCGGCAGCCGCCCACGGCGGCCGAGTCATCGGCCGGGTTCTCCACCGCGGTGGAGGACTGGGTCACGGTCTCCGGCCCGGCGAAGGGCGATCCGGACGGGGCGCTGCGGCTGAACCGGCCGCCGGAGGAACTGCCGTCGTACGCGCTGGCGCAGATCATCTGCACGTTCGCGGGCTCGGCGGCGGCGGACGAGGAGCACGAGGTGGTGCTCGGCGGTCCGGACAGTGACCGGGATCCGCTCAAGCGGTACGAGTGCACGGAGGAGATGCGGAGCCGTCCGGAGGTCGCGGTGAACTCCGGGGTGCTGGTGTCCTGACCGGCGGACTGACCGATTCCCTGCGGTTCGCCGCCGGTTCCCGGGCCGTTCGCCGTGGCGACCCGGTGACCAACTCGTCGGTAACCCGTTACTGACCAGCGAGGTGCGCACGGAACCGGGAGCCGGGCCGGTCGCGTCCTGAGATACGTGCAGGGTCGTTTCGGCCGTCGGGCCGCCTTCCGCTACCGCGCCGCGGGTTTCGTTCTCCTCGTCGCCCACCTTGCGTTCGTCTGCTGGCTGACCCTGCGCCCGCTGACCGTGCCGTGGGTGACGGCCGAGACCCTGGAACCGCTGGGCGCGATCCGCGCCGATCTGGCGCTCACCCCGTGGGCCGCGGCCCGTTCGATCGGCGGGGGGCTTCTGCTGCTCGCGCCGCTGGGGGTGCTGCTGCCGCTGGCGGGGGGCCGGGTGGACGCGTACCCGTTCGCCTCGTTCGTCCGGACGGCCTTCACCGGGGCGATGACGGCCATGGGGATCGCGCTGCTGCGCAGCGAGGTGACCGGCCAGATCGTGAGCGTGGACGCGCTGCTGCTGAACACCGTCGGGGTCGCGCTCGCGCATCTGCTGGTGGTGCCCGCCGTACGGACGCTGGTCCGCCGCCGGAGGGACGGGACCAGGGGCGCGGCCCTCCCCCGGGAGGAGAGCGGCCGGGCGGTGCCCCCGACGAGGACCAGGGTCGGCCTCGCCCCCTGGAGCGACGCCTCATCCGGCTCCCGTACCTAGCGTGGAGGTATCAGCTCGGGCAACACGACCCGGGACGGTACGAACCGATACGCCGAGGAGTCGCCATCATGGCCGCCGCACTGGTCCGCCCCCGCAACCACAAGATGATCGCCGGTGTCTGCGCCGGTCTGGCCCGCCGGTTCGGGACGACCCCGACCACGATGCGGGTGATCTTCCTGGTCTCCTGTCTGCTGCCGGGTCCGCAGTTCCTGCTCTACATCGCGCTGTGGATCCTCCTTCCGGCGGAGGACTCCTACCGCGAGGCCTGGTGACGGCAGGAAGCCGGTGACACCAGGAAGCCGGTGACGACGCGGCCGGGCCGCACACCCGAGGCGGGTGTGCGGCCCGGCCGGTGTGCCGGAGGGGGATCAGCCCAGGCGCATGAGGTTGTTGGTCGGCAGGTTCTTGAGCCCGCCGAGGTTGCCGAGGTTGCCCAGCAGGCCCTGGGCCTCGGGCTGGCTGGGCCGGCCGGCGGCGGGGCGGCCGGGGGCCTTGCCCGGGGCCTGGCCGCCGGGGAGCGCTTGCGGGGCGGAGACGCCGACGCCTTGGCCGCCGAGGCCGGACGCGCCGTGGCCCTGCGGGCCCGGGGCACCGGCCGCGGACGCGACACCGCCACCGGCCACGAGGGCGGCAGCACCGAGGGCCATCACGCCGAGGGTCTTGAGGGTTCCCTGCTTCATCAGAAATCTGTCCTTGCAGACGGGGGGCTTGACCGATACGGAAACGTAGCCCTGGATTTCAGACGCCCGCAAACAGGGAAAAGTGGCGCCCGGGCGGCCACCGACCCCTTCCCCCGGACTTTTCTTCCGTCCGTACGATCAGCTGCCCTCGACCGCAGATCCCCTGGTCACAGCGGTGGTCGAGCCCACCTGCCGGAACAGCCATTCGGACTTCAATTCAGCATACCCAGGCTTGATCACGTCATTGATCATCGCCAGACGTTCACCGAAAGGAATGAAGGCGGACTTCATCGCATTAACGGTGAACCACTGCATGTCGTCCAGCGTGTACTGGAACGTCGAGACCAGGTGCTGGAATTCGGTACTCATGCTCGTACCGCCCATCAGACGATTATCCGTATTCACGGTGGCCCGGAAATGCAGGCGGCGCAGCAGCCCGATGGGGTGATCGGCGTACGACGTGGCCGCGCCCGTCTGGAGGTTGGAGGTGGGACACAGCTCCAGCGGGATGCGCTTGTCCCGGACGTAACTGGCGAGGCGGCCCAGCGTGATCGAGCCGTCGTCGGCGACCTCGATGTCGTCGATGATGCGCACCCCGTGGCCCAGCCGGTCGGCGCCGCACCACTGGAGCGCCTGCCAGATGGAGGGCAGCCCGAAGGCCTCGCCCGCGTGGATCGTGAAGTGGTTGTTCTCCCGCTTCAGGTATTCGAAGGCGTCCAGGTGGCGGGTGGGCGGGAAGCCCGCCTCGGCGCCCGCGATGTCGAAGCCGACGACGCCGAGGTCGCGGTAGCGGTTGGCGAGTTCGGCGATCTCCAGGGCGCGGGCCGCGTGGCGCATCGCGGTGAGGAGGGCGCCGACGCGGATGCGGTGGCCGTTCTCCCGGGCCAGCCGCTCCCCCTCGCGGAAGCCCTCGTTCACCGCCTCGACCACCTGCTCCAGGGTGAGCCCCTCGGTGAGGTGCTGCTCGGGGGCGTAGCGGATCTCGGCGTAGACGACGCCGTCCTCGGCCAGGTCCTCGACGCATTCGGCGGCGACCCGGACGAGGGCGTCGCGGGTCTGCATGACGGCGCAGGTGTGGGAGAAGGTCTCCAGGTAGCGCTCCAGCGAGCCGGAGTCGGCCGCCTCGCGGAACCAGAGGCCGAGCTTGTCCGGTTCGCTCTCCGGCAGCGCCTCGTACCCGGTCTCCCGGGCGAGGTCGATGATCGTGCCGGGGCGCAGCCCGCCGTCGAGGTGGTCGTGCAGCAGCACCTTGGGGGCACGGCGGATCTGTTCCGGGGTGGGTTGGTGGGTGTGCTCGCTCGTCATCTGCGCACCATAGCCCCTACGCGCGTAGATGGCCGCGATAGATACGGAACAGTGACCCGCAGGGGTAGTGGACTCCACTCGCCGTTCTGCGATCGTTTTGCCATGGCTCAGCAAGCGTTGCCCGAACGGGGCGCCCGGCTGGGGCGGCCGATGGGCGCGGCCGCCTCGCGGAGGACCGTGCACGGTGTGGTGTTGCTGCTTCCGGGCGGTGATCCGGACGGCTGCACCAGGCGGCCCACCCGGATGTCCGCCGCGGCCGTGCTGCCGCTGGCCCGGCGGCTGGTCCGGGCGGGCGAGGAGGAGGGGCTGGCCGCCCATGTGGTGCACTACCGCTGCCGCGGCTGGAACGGGCCCGACGCCTCCGCGGCCGCCGACGCCGAATGGGCCACCCAGGAGGTCGTACGGCGCTACGGCGACGTCCCGGTGTGCCTCGCGGGCCACGGGATGGGCGCCCGCGCCGCGCTGCGCGCCGCCGGGCATCCCGCCGTCACCTCGGTGGTGGCCCTGGCGCCCTGGCTCCCGGAGGCGGACACCCTGGACCCCGAGCCGGTCAAGCACCTGGTGGGGCGGCAGGTGCTGATCGCCCACGGGACGAACGACGAGCGCGTGGACCCGGACCTGTCGTACCGGTTCGCCGAGCGCGCCAAGAAGGTCAACCGCGATGTGTGCCGCTTCGAGGTGCACACCGACGGGCACGGGCTGCACCAGCACCGCCACGAGGTCCAGGCGCTGGCCATCGACTTCCTCCTCGGCTCCCTCTTCGCCACCGGCTACTCCCGCCCGGTGGCCGACGCCCTGGCCGCGCCGCCCCCGCTGGGTCTGCGCATGCCGCTGGCGGCGGGCTTCGGCTCCACGCTGCGCCGCTGACCTCCTGGGGAGTGCCCGACGCGGCGTGGGGTGGGGCTCGCCGGGTGGCGGGCCCCACCCCACGTCATGGGTGGTCGTGGATCAGTCGCCGGTCAGTGGAGCAGGTTCAGGGTGTTGGAGGCGTCGTCGACGAAGTACACCGAGCGGCCGTTCGGTGCGACCGCCAGTCCGAACAGCGCGCCCGCGCCCGGCGGGGTGCCGGTGGAGTCCAGCTGGCGGATGGCCACCTGGCGGCCGGCCGGGGTGGTCTCGACGATGTTCCCGTCACCGCCGTTGACGGTGAGGATGTTGTTGTTCGGCGCGATGGCGAGCCCGAGCGGGCCGTTGAGCGCACCGCCGGAGCTGACGGTGCGGCCGGTGCCCGCGCTGGTCCTGCGCTTGAGGGCGTCCGGGATGGCCGCGATGCGGCTGTTGACGGTGTCGGCCACGTAGAGGGTGCCGTCGTGTCCGAGGCCGACGCCGGTGGGGCCGACGACGAGGGCGTCCGGGTCGGTCCGCTGGGCGAAGCCGGAGCCGATCTTCGTGGTCTTCTCGCGGGTCGGCGGCTGGTTGCCGTGCAGCTCGAGGGCGATGCGGAGCACGGTGCCCCGGTTGACCACATTGCCGCCGCCCGCGACGGTGCCGCCCAGCACGTTGGTGACGAACAGGTCGGCGCGGTTTCCGTGGCTGACCGCGGTCATGTCCCAGGGGCCGTTGATGCCGTGTCCGGTGAACGTCTCACGGACGGTGCCGCGGCTGTCCAGCACCAGCAGACATCCGGCCTCGGCGTTCGCGGCGTTCCCGTCGCCGGTGGGCAGGCTGCCGACCACGACCCAGCCGCCGGGCAGGATGGACAGCGCGGTGGTGAGGCCGATGCCGCCGGTGCAGGGGCTCGGGAGCCGGCTCGGGTTGATCCGGGCGAACTGGCTGACGCCGCCGTTCGGCTGCACCTGGACGATGGTGGTGCCGGTGCCCTGCTCGTTGGCGGCGTTGTTGAAGTTGCTGACCAGCACGTTGTTCTTGTGCAGAGCGCCGATGCTCTGCGGGACCACGGCCGTGCCGTACGGGTTGAGGTCCCCGTTGGCGGGGACTGTGGACGCGATCGTGGTGACCGTGTGCAGCGGGCCGAGGAAGGTCCCGTGGTGGGCGGCGGCCGCCGAGGTGCCGCCGAGACCGACGGCGAGCGCGGCGACCGCCGAGACGAGTGAGCGACGCCGGGGCAGCCGGGGACGTCGCGACCGCGTCTCGGCCGACGCGACGGACACAGAGTGAGAATTCATGACGTAAAGTTAAACTCTTGAGTCCGTTATGTTCTGTTTTGACTCTTATTTATCACTGTGACGTACGTATGGCAGGGCTGATCGGCTGAGTTGCGAGCCCCGGTGGGCGGGGTGACGGTGGATGAGGGGCGTCGCCCCACCCTCCGCGCGCAGCGGCGCACGTCCCCTCTCTCGGGGGAGACAGCGCACGCAAGCTCAAGAAGCGGAGAATCCCCATGACGAACGAACCCATGGGCAGGCCGCCCAACGGCGAACATCCCGAGCGGGCCGATGTGCCGCTCATGCCCCACGCCACCGAGTACACCGGCCGGTACGTGGTGCTGCTCGACCAGCGGGAGACGGAACGCGGACTGGACGCGCTGCGCTCGTCCGCGGGGATAGCGTCCGTCGAACGCGTCCGCGGCACCGAGGTCGCCGGCGCCGCCGAGCTGCTCCAGCGGCCCGATGCCTCGGTGCTGTTCGACGAACTCGGCGCCGCCGTCGTCGAAGTGCAGCCCGACCAGCGGCACACGCTGGTGACCACGGCGCAGACCGAGCCCGCCATCATCGCCGCCGAGCCGGAACGGATGGTGTACGCCTCGGTGATCACCGAACCGCAGCGGACCCTGACCGGGTTCTTCCCGACCTACCGCAGCGACGAGGACGAGGTCGACCGCCACACCAGGACCGAACTCGCCTCCTCGCTGGGCCCCGCCTGGGACGAGGAGAGCGTCACCTGGGGCCTCCAGGCGATCCGGGCGAACTTCTCCACCCTGTCCGGGCGCGGGGTGAAGGTGGCCGTGCTGGACACCGGAGTGGCCACCCAACACCCGGACCTGGCGGGATGCCTGGAGGAGACGGCTTCCTTCGTACCTGGCGCGAGCGTCGAGGACGGCAATGGCCACGGCACCCACTGCATCGGCACCGTCGCCGGTCCCGCGAAGCCCGAACACGCGCCCCGTTACGGGGTGGCGGGCGAAGCGCGGATCCTGGCCGGCAAGGTGCTGAACGATCGCGGCAGGGGCACCGACGGGCAGATCCTGGCGGGCTACGCCTGGGCCGTCGCGCACGGCGCCCGGGTGATCTCCATGTCGCTGGGGGCGCCGGTCGCCCCCGGGGAACTGTTCCCGCAGACGTACGAGAACGTGTTCCGGCGCGCGCTGCACCGCGAGCCGGGCACGGTCACCATCGCCGCGGCGGGCAACGAGAGCCGGCGACCGGGGTTCGTGGCCCCCGTCGGCCGGCCCGCCAACTGCCCCTCCGCCCTGGCGGTGGCCGCGCTCGGCAAGGAGCTGGCGACGGCGTTCTTCTCGTGCGGCGCGATCAACGGCGAGGGCGGCGAGGTGAACATCGCGGCACCCGGCGTCGATGTGTTCTCGGCCGCGCCGGACGGCTCGTACCAGACGCTGAGCGGCACGAGCATGGCCACCCCGCACGCCGCCGGGGTGCTCGCGCTGATCGCCCAGGCACATCCGGAGTCCTCGACGTCCGGCCTGCGGGCCCGGCTGCTCTCCGGGGCGTACCCGCTGCCGCTCCCCGCCACGGACGCGGGCGCGGGTCTGCTGCAGGCACCGTGACGGGCCCCGCGCACGAGGCGCCCGGACCGGTCGGGGTGATCGTCTCGGTCGACCCCGACCGGTTCGCGGACGTGGTGCGGGCCGCCAGCGGAGCCGGTCTCACGGTCACCGGTGAACAGCCGCTGCTCGGCTTCCTCACCGGCACCATCGCCGAGGACCGGATTCCGGTACTGGAGGCGGTGGACGGGGTGGAGGCCGTCGACCGGGAGCGCATCATGGGGATCCCGCCGCCGGACTCGCCGCTCCAGTGAGCCGCTCAACGGGCCTCTACTCGTCCGACAGCGTCAGGTCCGGCACCCGTGCGGCGGCGATCAGGAACGCCACCAGGAGCACGGCGGCGCCGGTGAGGAACACGATCCGCAGGGAGCCCACGTACCCCTCCAGGAACGGCTGGGCGACCCGCGGGTCGAGGGTGTGCAGGAAGGCGGAGTCCTCCAGGTTGACCGTGCCGCCGGGGCCGACGGCCGCCTTCAGCGCCTCCGCGTTCGCGGGCTGTTCCGCGAGCTTGCGGTACGCGGGGTCCCCGAGCGCCTCGGTGAAGCGGTCGCCGATCCGCGTCCCCGCGAACGAGAAGAGGATGGAGACGAAGGCGGCGGCGCCCACCGTGCCGCCGTTGGAACGGAAGAAGTTCACCCCGGCGGTCGCCGCGCCCATGTCCGTCCGGGGCACCTCGCTCTGGGCGAGCGTGGTGAGCGTCTGCATCGCCGCGCCCAGCCCGGCGCCCATGAACACCATGCCGAGGGAGACGTGCCACAGCGGGCTGTCCACCCCCAGCGTCGCGTAGACGACCATGGCGGCGGTGAACGAGCCGATGCCCGTCACCAGATACACCTTGAACCGCCCGGTGCGGGAGATCAGACGTCCGACGACCAGCGTGACCGTCAGGTTCGCCGCGACGGTGGGCAGCGTGGCGAGCCCGGCCCCGATCGGGCTCATGCCCTTGACCAGCTGCAGATACAGCGGCAGCGTCGTCATCGCGCCGAACATCCCGATGCCCACGATGAAGTGCAGCGTCGTGCCCATGCGGAACGACCTGATGCGGAACATCCGCGGCGGCAGCAGCGCCGCGTCCCCCATCCGCCGCTCCACCAGCACGAACCCGGCCAGGCCCAGCGCCCCGACCGCGTACATCGCCAGCGACAGCGGCGCGCCCCAGCCCCAGCTGCGCCCCTGCTCGGCCACGGTGAGCAGCGGGACGAGCCCGATGGCGAGGGCGGCCGCGCCGCCGTAGTCCAGCCGGTGCTTCACCGGGCGGTGCGGGACGAAGCGCAGCACCCGCAGGATCACGGTGATGGCCAGGATCGCCAGCGGCACGTTGATCAGGAAGATCCAGCGCCAGCCGTCGATCCCCAGCAGGGTCTCGCGGCCCGCCAGCGCCCCGCCGACGAGCGGGCCGACGATGCTGGAACCGCCGAAGACCGCCATGAAGTAGCCCTGGTAGCGGCCGCGTTCCCGGGGCGAGGTGATGTCCGCGATGATCGTCATGGCGAGCGACATCAGCCCGCCGCCGCCCAGGCCCTGGACCGCCCGGAAGGCCGCCAGCTCGTACACGGAGGTGGCGACCCCGCACAGCAGCGAACCGAGGGTGAACAGCACGATCGCGGCCAGGTAGACCGGGCGGCGGCCGTGGATGTCGGAGAGCTTGCCGTACAGCGGGGTCGCGATGGTCGCGGTGATCAGGTAGGCCGTGGTCACCCACGCCTGGGCGGTGAGGCCGTGGAGGTCGTCCGCGATGGTGCGCAGCGCGGACGACACCACGGTCCCGTCGAGCGCCCCCAGGAACATCCCGAGCACCAGACCCGACATGACGGTGGTGATCTGGCGGTGGGTGAGCCGTACGGGCGGGCCGTCCGCGCCGGGGGCCGCGCCCCGCTCGGTCGTGTCGGAGGTGGTCACGAGGAGGTCCGTCTCTTCCCGGGGGTCGCGTCGTATCGGTGACGTGAGGGTGCGGGGCGGCTATCCGGCGAGCTTCTCCAGATCGCCGACCGCGGTCTCGATGCCCGGCGTGGCCAGCATCGCCAGCCGCGCCGTGCGGGCGCGGGCGGTGATGGCCTTGTCGGCGAGGACGTCCCGGCAGACGGCGGCGACGCCGTCCGGTGTGGTGTCGGTGACGGCCCGGCCGATGCCCAGCTCCTGGACCCGCCGCGCGTTGGCGTGCTGGTCGCCGAACTGCGGCAGGACGGCCAGCGGGGTGCCGGTGCGCAGCGACTCACGGATGCTGTTGAAGCCGCCGTGGGTGAGGAACAGGTCGACGGACTCCAGCAGGATCGGCTGCGGCAGCCGCTCGGTGACGTGGACGTGCGACGGGAGACCGTCGGTGTCCAGCGGCACGCCCGAGGTGGTGAGGACGACGGTGCAGTCCTCCAGCCGGGACACGGCGTCGGCGATGGTGCGCAGCGTGGCGGTGGGGTCCGGGAACTCGATGGGCAGCGCGGGCCCTTCGGGGGCGCCTTGGGGAGCGTTGTTGGTCAGTTCGAGCATCTTCGGCAGCGCGGTGCCGATGGCGGCGTACACCAGCGGTTTGTCGGTGGGGAGTTCGGCGACCCAGCGCGGCAGCACGGAGGCCCGCTCGACGTCCACGGTCTGCCGGTAGGACCACGTCGGGGGCAGGTTCCGGGCGAAGGTGAACTCCGGCGGTACGCAGTCGACGCGCCCGTGCGGCACGACGGACAGCGGGTCGTCGTGGGTGGGCAGCCCGATCTCCTCGCGGGTGGCGTTGAGGTACGGCAGCAGATCGACGGGGTCGACGACGTTCATGGCCCCGGAGGGGGTGGGCAGCTGGGGTATGCCCAGCCGCTCGGCGATCAGGACGGCGCCCATGTCGAAGCCGTCGCGCAGGATGAGGTCGGGCTGGAACTCCTTCACCAGCGGGAAGACGCCCTCCAGGGAGATCTTCGCCCCGGTGCCGGCCATGCCGCGGAACATCAGCTTCGCCACCGCCGAGTGCAGGGCGGCCTTGTCGCCCGTCGGCAGGGCGGTCAGTTCGTCGGCGCGCTCCATCATCCGGGCGCGGGGATCGAGGTCCGGCATGGTGGTGTCGACGCGGACGTCGTCGTCCTCGAAGACCGACGCCAGGGTGGGGTTGGTGACCACCAGGACCTCGTGTCCGGCGGCGGCGAGCGCGCGGAGCAGGGGCAGCTGGGCGCGCCCGTGGGAGGCGCTGCCGGTTGTGGTGCACAGGACCCGCATGGGGTGAAACCCTTCTCTTCGGTGACGTGGTACGGGCGTACGGACGGCTCAGCCGCGCGGCGCCAGGGCGGGCGTACGGCCGACTCCGTGCCACCGCAGCCCGGCCCGCTCCAGCCGGACCGGGTCCAGGAGGTTGCGGAAGTCGTGGACGGTGGGGGTGGCGAGCCGCCCGGCGACGGCCTCCCAGTCGAGGTCCCGCAGCTGCGGCCACTCGGTGAGGACGACGCACGCGTCCGCACCGGCCGCCGCGTCCAGCGGGTCGTCGGCGAGGGTGAGCAGATCGCTGAGGTCGGGGCGGGTGGTGCCCCGCAACGCGGGGTCGTGGGCGAGGAGTTCGGCGCCGCGCTCCTTGAGGAGCCGGGCGATGGCCAGGGCCGGTGAGTCGCGCAGGTCGGAGGTGCCCGCCTTGAAGGTCAGGCCGAGCAGCGCGAGCCTCACGCCGCGCAGCGAGCCGTCGCCGCTCCCGTGCTCGGCCGCGATGCGTTCCACCAGCCGGTGCTGGTGCTCGACATTGGTCTCGATGGTGGCCCGCAGCAGCGGGAAGTCCACCCCGGCCTGCCGGCAGATCGTCAGCAGGGCGTGGGTGTCCTTGGGCAGGCAGGAGCCGCCCCAGCCGGGGCCGGGCCGCAGGAACGCGGGGCCGATGCGGGGGTCGTGGCCGATGCCCTCGGTGACGTCGCCGATGTCGGCGCCGAAGTGCTCGCAGAGGGTGGCCAGGTTGTTGGCGAACGACAGCTTCATGGCGAGGAAGAAGTTGGCCGCGTACTTGGTGAGTTCGGCGCTGGCCGCGTCGGTCAGCACCACGGGCGCGTCGAGCGTGCCGTACAGGTCGGCCACGCGCTGCGCGGCCTCGCGGTCCGCCTCCTTCTCGGCGCCGATCACGATGCGGTCGGGGTGGAGGAAGTCGTGCACGGCCCGGCCCTCGCGGAGGAATTCCGGATTGCTCACCACCGTCACGTCCGGGCGGCCGAGCAGCTCCGCGACGCGCTGCGCGGTGCCGACGGGCACGGTGGACTTGTTGACGACCACGCTGCCCTCCGGCAGGACGGTCCGGATCTCCCCGGCCACCGTCTCGACGGCGGCCAGGTCGGCCGCGCCGCCCGCGCCCATGGGCGTGGGCAGGCAGAGGAACACCACCTCGGCCTCCGCCACGGCGGCCGCGGTGTCCTGCGTGAACTCCAGATGGCCGTCGGCCGCGGTGTCCCGGACGAGCTCCGGCAGGCCGGGTTCGAGGATGTCGACCTCCGCCCGCCGGAGCCGCTGGACCTTCTGGGAGTCGGCGTCCGCGCACACCACGTGGTGGCCGAGGGACGCCAGACAGGCGCCGGTGGTCAGTCCGACGTAGCCGGTTCCGATCACGGCGACACGTCGACCAGATAGATCAGACACAGATGGTCTCCCAACCCATAAGTCATCGATCGTTGACTTATCGATCATCGTGCATCGACGATCAACGCGAAGTCAACAAGCGCTGACAACGATCGGTGACTTTGAGACAGTCAGCAGAGCCTGGAGGATGGGCGACCGGCGAACAGCCGTACTGCGGCGTACTGCGCGAGGAGTTATCGGGTGAACGAACCAGCGAACGACGGGACGTCGAAGGCCTGTGCCGACCCCGTCACGCCCGCGCGCAAGCGCAGCGCGGAGCGGACCCGCACCGCGCTGATGTCCGCCGCCGCCTTCCGTTTCGGCCGGTACGGCTACGACGGCACCAGCGTGCGCGACATCGCCGGGGACGTCGGCGTGGACGCCGCGCTCGTCTACCGGTACTTCGGCTCAAAGGAGGCGCTGTTCGAGACGGTGTCCAGCAACTCCAAGGTCTTCGAGCCGCTGCTCGACGTGCCGCTGGACTGCGTCGCGGACTGGTTCAGCGCCCTGATCGCGGGGGAACCCAAGGACGCCGACTTCCCCCACCCCGTGCTCACCGTGCTCCGCTCCTCCAGCCGCGACGAGGCCATCGGCCGGCTGCGCGGGGAACTGACCAACTTCTTCACCAAGCGGTTCGCCGCCCGCCTGGACGGACCGCACGCCGAGGTGCGGGCCGAGCTGCTGGTGGCCTGGGTGCTCGGCACCAGCCTGATGCGCGGCACCATCCAGACCCCGGCGCTGGCCTCGGCGGAGAACCAGGAGGTGTTCGAGCAGTTCCTGCGGGCCGGGATCGACGTGCTGATCAGCCCGGAGGCCGCGAGCTTCAGCCGGGAGACCGCCGACCGGGACAACCCCGGCCGGGAAGACCTCAGCCGAGAAAACGTCAGTCAAGAAGACCTCAGTCGAGAAGCTGACCGCGGCGGCTCAGCAGAAACCGCTTGAAGGCGGCCACCGAAGGCGTGTCCGGGTGGCCGTCCAGCCAGGCCACACCGATCTCCCGGACCGCGCGCGGCGCCGTGACCGTCAGCTCCGCGACCCCCGGGCGGGGCACGGCGGGCGGCGGCAGCAGCGCCACGCCCAGCCCCGCGGCGACGAGGCCGCGGATCGTCTCGGCCTCCTCCCCCTCGAACGCGATCTTCGGCGTGAAGCCCGCCTCCGCGCACAGCGTGTCGGTGATCCGGCGCAGCCCGTAGCCCGGCTCCAGGGTCACGAACAGCTCCGTCGCCGCCTCGACGAGCCGGACCCGGCGGCGGCCCGCCAGCCGGTGGTCGTCCGGCACCACCAGCCGCAGCCGCTGCTCGTCCAGACGGCGGGCGACCAGGTCGGGTGCGTCGGGGACGGGCGAGGTCAGACACAGGTCGAGGCCGCCCGCCCGCATCCGCTCGATCATCGCCTCCCCGTAGTTCTGGACGAGCTGGAAGCGGACGCGGGGGTGGTGGACGCGGAAGGCGCGGATCAGGCCGGGTACGGTCTCCGAGCCGAGCGTGTGCAGAAAGCCGAACGCGATGCGGCCCGCCGCCGGGTCCGCGTCGGCCCGTACGGTCTCGGCGGCCCGGTCCACCTCGGCCAGCGCCCGTTCCACCGAGCGCAGGAACGTACGCCCGGCCGGGGTGAGCGCCACCGTACGGCCGCGGCGGGCGAACAGCGCCACGCCCAGGTCCTCCTCCAGCCGCACCATCGCCCGGCTGAGCGTGGACTGGGGCACCTCCAGCTCCTGGGCGGCCCGGGTGACGTGCTCATGGCGGGCGACCGCGGCGAACTGGGCGAGGCGGGGCGTCAGGGCCGCCGCCCAGGACTCGGACTCGACCTCGACTGTCACCGGAATGTCTTTTTCGTTGCGGATGCGTGACATAAACGCCCCTGACCTTTACTCATGCTCTGGTGCATCGATTATCTCGATTCCGTGCATTGGACGCATCAGTATTCCGGTCCTTACGGTCGAACCATGCCTCCTGCTGATACCGGGGCGTCCACCCACAGCCGCGTGGACGCCTCCGCACCGCCCGTCTCCTCCGACTCCGAGCGCATGGCACCCGGCCGCCCCGGCTACATCCGGATGAGGCTCGCCCTCTTCACGGCCGGACTCGCCACCTTCGCCCTGCTCTACTCGACGCAGGCGCTGCTCCCCGCGATCTCCGACGATCTGCACGTCCAGGCCGACCAGGCCAGCTGGAGCGTGTCCGCGGCCACCCTCGCGCTGGCCCTGATGGTCGTCCCGCTGAGCGCCCTGTCCGAGCGGTTCGGCCGCCGCACGATGATGACCGTCTCGCTGACGATCGCGGTGGCGGTCGCGCTGGTCGTGCCGTACGCCCCCGACCTGGGCTGGCTGATCGCGCTGCGCGCGGTCCAGGGCGCCGCGATCGCCGGAATTCCGGCCTCCGCGATGGCGTACCTCTCCGAGGAGGTCGAACCGCGGGCGCTGGTCGGCGCGATCGGGCTGTTCGTGGCGGGCAACAGCGTGGGCGGCATGAGCGGCCGCCTCATCACCGGCTGGGTCGCCGACGGCTACGGCTGGCGCATGGGCCTCGCGGCGGTCGGCGCCATGGCGCTGGTCTGCGGGATCGCCTTCCGGCTGCTGATCCCCAAGGCCCGGAACTTCTCCCCCGCCAAGGTCAGCCCGCGTGACCTGGCCCGCACCGTGACCCGGCACCTGTCCGACCCGCTGCTGTGCCGCCTGTACGCCATCGGCGCGCTCTTCATGACCGTCTTCGGCGGCGTCTACACGGTGATCGGCTACCGCCTGGTGGGCGAGCCCTTCGGGCTCTCGCAGAGCATGATCGGCTCGATCTTCCTGATCTACCTGGTCGGCACGGTCTCCTCCGCCGCCACCGGCAAGCTCGTCGGCCGCCTCGGCCGCCGCGGCGCCCTGTACGTCGCGGTCTCCATGACCACCGCCGGGCTCCTGCTGAGCCTCGCCGACTCGCTGGCGTCCGTCCTGCTCGGCCTGATCCTGATCACCGCGGGCTTCTTCGCGGGCCACGCCGCCGCCTCCTCGGCGGTCAGCCGCACCGCCAAGACGGGCCGCGCCCAGGCCGCCGCGCTCTACCAGACCGCGTACTACGTCGGCAGCAGCGCGGGCGGCACGCTCGGCGCCATGGCCTTCCACACGGGCGGCTGGCCCGGCACCGTCGCCCTCGGCCTGCTGGCCGTCGTCGGCGCCACGGCCATCACCCTGTACGGGACGCGCAAGGCCCGGGTCGAGCGCCGCATGGCTCCCGCCCCGGCCCACGCCTGACGCCCCCCAGCCCGAAGGGGCCGCCCCGCCACTGTCCGGCGGGGGCGGCCCCTTCGCCCGTCGGACGACTCCAGCGATCGGGATACGCCACGGTCAGACGGGTAGCTGCCAGTTCGGCCCCTTCGGAGAGCCGGTCCATACGGTTTGTTCGAAGGGGGTGGCGGTCATCCCGAACTCCGTCAGGTCCGGCGCCCCCGCGTCCCGCCACAGGAGAAGGGCCTGTTCCACTTGGGCCCAGAGCCGGAGCGGACCGTGCTGGCACACGGTCCATCCCTCGCCGTCGGGTTCGGTCCAAGCCTGCGAGCCGGTCGCCACGTCGCGGAGGATGATGCCGGAGCTGGTGGTCATCAGCTCGGCGGAGGGTGCCGCGAGCTGAGCGACGAACCGTCCCGCCCACTCCTCCAGGAGCGGGCGGTTCCCTCGTCGTCGAGCACGAGGCGGATCATCCCGGCTGCGAGCATCCAGCCGCAGATGGTGGTGGTGATCGATCCGCCGTCGTTCAGTTGCCGGAACCACGAGTGCGGGAGGGACCGAACGGAGCAGGTGGCGATGATCGCGTCGTAGTCGGCGTGCTTCTTGCACCCTTGGAGTCCGTCTCCGACCGCGAGCGTGGGCGCGCATCCGGCCTCGCTCAGATGCGCGGCGGCGCTTGCCGCGAGGACGGCGTCGTACTGGGCTGGGTGCTGCTGTTCTGGTGTCCACGGGGTGGCTCGGTATGGGCTTTGACGGGCACCCGGACCGGCTTCGCCGGGGCTCAGACTTTGATCATGCGGTACTCGACCCCGAGTCCGTCGAGGAAGGCGAGCAGGTCCTTGGTGGCGATGAAGATCGTCGCCCTGTTGTCCCCGGGGTGGAAGGTGAGGGTTTTCTCTTCGAGCATCTCGGTGTCGAACAGCAGCGTCACCTCGCGGTGGTGCGGGTCGATGAGGCCGAACGGTGAGACCACTCCGGGTTCGAGTCCGAGCGCGGTCGCCAGCCGCTCTGCGGAGCCGAACGACAGCCGGTTCTCGCCGAGCGTGGTGACCAGATTGTTCAGGTCGAGTTCCTTCTGGTCGTCCATGATTAGCAGGTATCGGGCCGTGCGCTTGCGGTTGACGAGGAACAGGCTCTTCGTCCGGACGCCTTCGTAGCCCTCGATGAAGGCGTCGGCCTCCGCGGTTGTTCGCGCCTCCTCGTGTTCGACGAGGGAGAACGTGATGCCGGCGGCGTCGAGCGCGCCGGTGATGTCGCTGCGGGTGATCATGTGTACTCCTGCGTGGTGCGTGCGTGGCGGTTCGTCGCGTCGGTCGGGTTTCGGGTCATCCGGCGGCCAGGAGCGCTGTTCCGGCCAGTGCAAGACCCGCGCCGAGCGTCTGTAGTCCCTGCAGCCGTTCGCGCAGGAAGCCGCGTGCGGCCAGGGCGGTGACCACCGGGTAGAGCGATGCCAGCACGGCGGCGATCGTGACGGGTCCGTGCTGGGCGGCGATGGAGTAGGTGCCGTTGGCCGCGACGTCGGCCAGGCCGACGAAGGCGAGGGCCGGCAGGGAGGCCCACGGGAAGCCGGTGTCCGGCAGCGCGGGGGTGCCGCGCCGGACGGAGACCCGGAGTGCGGCGCCGCCGGCGACCACGTTGGTGACGCGCTGGACGAACAGGGCGAGGAAGAGTCCGGGGATGGTCGTCGATGCTTCGGCGATCAGCGCGAAGACCGTGCCGAAACCGAGTGCGGCCACCAGCGCGAGGAGGACGGCCCGGCGCTGCACCGGGGCGCTTTTGAGTTGTGGTCCGCCCGCGAGCACGACGCCGGTGATGGCGATCAGGATGCCTCCGACCGCCACCAGCCCGGGACGCTCGCCGAGGGCGAGTCCGACGCCGACGGGGACGGCCACGCCCAGGGTGCCCAGCGGGGAGACGACGCCCATGGGGCCCAGGGCCAGCGCCTGGTAGAAGGCGATCATGGCGACCGGTCCCACCAGTCCGGCCGCGACGGCGAACCACAGCCGCGGCCCTGCCTCACCCCACGCCCCGGTGGTGGCGACGATCAGACCGAGCACGACCGCGGAGATCAGCTGCGAGACCACGACCACGGTGAGGGCGGGGATGCGGCGCGTCAGCAGTCCGCCGCCGAAGTCGGCCAGCCCGTACAGGACGCTGGTGGCCAGGGCAAACAACGCGGTCACAATCCGCCTCGCAGTGTAGTTTAATGGACGGCCAGGCTAGTTCAGTGCAGTTCGATAAAGTAACTGGACCGTCCAAAATAGTAAACTACTTCGTGGGTGGACCGTGTCGGACCTTGATCAGTTGACCCAGTCCCTGGCGGGCAACGTCAGGCGTTGCCGCAAAGAGCGCAACCTCAGCCTGGACACGCTCGCCGCCCGGGCCGGCGTCAGCCGCAGCATGCTCGTGCAGATCGAGCAGGCCCGCGCCAACCCCAGCATCGGCACGGTCGTCAAGATCGGCGACGCTCTCGGGGTCAGCATCACCACCCTGCTCGACTACGCGCAGGGGCCCGCGGTCCGCGTCGTCTCCGCCGAGCAGGCCGTACGGCTGTGGCACACCGATGCCGGCAGCTATAACCGCCTCCTCGCGGGCGCCGAGGCCCCCGGCCCCCTGGAAATGTGGGACTGGCAGCTGATGCCCGGCGACAGCAGCTCCTCCGACCCGCACCCGGCGGGCACGTTCGAACTCATCCACGTCACGGGCGGCGAACTGACCCTCACGGTCGGCGGCACCGAGTTCCACGTCCCGGCCGGCTCCAGCGCTTCCTTCGAAGCCAGCGCCGCCCACACCTACAGCAACGCCGGCGACACCCCCACGACGATGATGATGACCATCTCCGTCCCGCCCTCACGCTGAGTACCAATCACTGGGCGACTCCCCGAGCTCCAGGTGACAGAAGGATTGCTGATCGAGCAGTTGTGACAAGCCGAGTGCCTCACGGGTGGCAACCAGACTGCGTCACCGGTCTCGTTCACCAGCTCAACTGGCTCTGCTGGTGACAACTACTGAGCCTCGGCTCACGCGGACCCGGCTGGGAACGGGTACGGCCACCGCGTGATCATCGGGGGTTGTGTGGACTCCTGAAGATCGTGCGGTGGCCGCGGGCCACAGGTAGACCCTGCCCGCTGGCGAGTGATGTTCGACCAGGTCACGGCCCGGATCGCGAGCCGATTTTGGCGGGTGGAACCTCGGGCGACCGCTCGTGCCTACCTGCTCGGCCTGCTGTCGAACGTCGAGCGGAAGAACTGCTGGCAGCTGGCCGAACAGGCGGGCCATGGGCGGCCCGGGCCGATGCAGCGCCTGCTGCGCTACGCCTGCTGGGACGCCGATGCCGTCCGCGACGACATCCGCGCGTACGCCGCCGAACACTGGCCACCAGCCGGTGACGGGCCCTGATCGACCGTCGGCTCTACCTACCCGAGCACTCCTGGTGCTCCGATCCCGAACGCCGCCTGGCGGCCGGGATCCCCGAGGGCATCCAGTTCGCCACCAAGCCCCAACTGGCCGGAGAAATGATCACCGGCGCGCTGGATGCCGGGATCACCGCCTCCTGGGTGACCGGCGACGAAGCCTACGGCCAGGACCCCCGGCTCCGCGCCGCTCTCGAGGCACGCGGCGTCGGCTACGTGATGGCCGTCGCCTGCTCGATGCGGGTGATGATCAACCACGGCCGCACTGCCGTCCGTGCGGACATCATCGCCGGCCGCCTGCCCCCACGGCCTGGCAACGGCACAGTGCCGGCAATGGTGCGAAGGGGCCGCGGTACTACGACTGGGCCTGGATCCATACCGGCACCGGCGGCCACCGCCACCTGCTCATCCGCCGCAGAGGCTCTGGAACTGGCCGGAGCCTCGGAGGACCACCTGACCTACTGCACCACCCTGCGCGGCATGAGTGTGCAGGCCGTCGACCTGGGCCACGGCCGGCAAGCCATGCGCCTGGCCGACGCCGCCGCTGCGGCTTCCCCGCAGGCCGGACCCCGGATGCGGGCCTTTCTCGCAGGGCAACAGGCGCATGCGGCGGCGCAGATCGGTGAGCGCGACAGGGCGCTCGCGCACCTCCGGGAAGCGGAAGTCGCCATGGACAAGGCCGCGTCCAGGGAGAAGGCGTTCGGTTCCTATGACCCGTCGTCGCTGAACTACCACACGAGTCAGGTGCGTTACGAATTGGGCGACGTGCGGGGCGCCGTTGAAGCAATGCAACGGTCGGACAACCTTCGCCATGACGTGTACCGGCGTACCCGGGTCAAAGAACGGGCGCTACTCGCCGAGCGGCAATTCGCCGTTGGCCACCTGGAAGCAGCCTGCGCCACTTGGCATCGGGCTCTGGACGATTACCCACTGGTGCAATCGGGGCGCGCGGATCAGCGCATGACGGCCATGTTCGGCCTGATCCAACCCCACCTCAAGAACCAGGCCGCCCGCGAACTCCACGAGCGCGCCCGCGCGGTCGTCCCGGCCTCCCTCCTCGGCTGATCACCGTCGACCGATCACCAAGCCTCTGGACGGCGGGACCAGGGCGCCGAGGATCCAGGGGGCGTCACGCCGCCCGGTGGCGACGAGGACCGGGCGGTCGCCGTCCCGGCATTCGATGACGACGCCGTCGTACTTGTAGAGCGTGTACCAGCCGGCGGGGTCGTCGGGCCCCAGCCCCCGGACGCCCCGCACGGCCAGCGTCTCCGGAAGCGTCCTGCGGGCGAAGTGCCCCGTGGGGTCCGGGGTGGCCGCCGGCCGGCCGTCTCCCACCACCACGTGGTCGCAGCCGCCCCCGCTGTACGGGACGTCCCCGTGGACCGACGCGCGCACGCACCGCGGCTCCGTGGCGGGAAGCGGGACGATGTCGCTGGTGTCCGCGGCGCGGGCGGTGCGCCGCCGCAGCCACCAGGCGTACAGGGCGGCCAGGCCGACGGAAGGCGGAGTGCCTGCCGCCGTGATCAGGAACGCGTCCCGTACCTCGCCGCCGACCATGCCGCCGAGGAAACCGGCACCGCCCAGGAAGGCGCTGCCCAGCACCCCCACGGTGAGCGGCCAGGGGGCGGTGTGCGCCGGGAAGGGGCGGTAGCGGTGCGCCCAGCCGGCCAGGAGCATGGCGATCCCGAACGGCAGCGCCAGGAGGCCGAAGGCCACGGGAAGCCGCCAGCCGTGGGCGGGCGAGGCGTGGGTGTCCTGGGCGGCGGCGCCGAATGTCACGGTGCGGATCTCGCCCCGCCAGTACGTCAGCGTCACCTCGTCGCCCGCGCGCACGGAGTCGTACACCGGCTCCGACCCGGCCATGCGCACGCGCCGTACGACGTCCGTGCCCCGCTCGGTGACGAGGAGCCAGTAGCGGACGCTCTTGCCGCTGGGCTGGTCCTCCGTGCCCTTGACGGTCGCCGGGACCGTCACCGTGCACGCGTCCGACCGCGTGCCGCCCGGGCAGGCGGGCGCGGTGGCGTACGCGCGCTCGTCCGCCAGCGTGCCCGGCACGATGGCGAACAGCCCGGCGGAGACCAGCACGCAGAGCAGGCCGAAGCCGGCGGGCAGCAGCCACTCCCACGCGCGGGGCGCTCTCGGTGCCCGGTCCGTCATCCCTGTTTCCCCTCCCGCCCCCGGGCCGTTGGCCGACCCCCCTTCCCGGACATTACGCCGCCCCGGGTGGAACCCGGAATGTCCCGGACAGGCGACGTCGTCGCGGTCCGCTTCCTGAAGACCGCTTCAGGATTTCAGCGTCCCTTCAGGTCCGGTTCGGCAACGTAGTGGGCGTCGGAAGGGCACGACAGGGCCCACCGGCGGAACGCGACCGCGACACGAACCGGAGGAACCGTCCCCATGAAGGCCAACGCCAAGCGCACGCTCGCCCCCCGCGCCGTCGTCCTCGCCACGGCCGCCGCCGTCGCCCTGATCGGCGGCACGGGTGCCGCGACCGCCTTCGCGGACGACGACGGCCCGGCGCCGAACTCCACGGCCAAGCTCTCCCAGACGCAAGCCCACCTGTACGGCACCGCGCAGCAGGACCGCGCGCAGGTCAAGGCCGACAAGGTCGGCTACGACGAGGCCACGGCCGCCGCCCTGAAGGCCGTCCCCGGCACCGCGACCTCCGCCGAACTCGACCACGCCGACCGAAACGGCTCCCTCGTCTGGGAGGTCGACGTCTTCGGCAAGGACCACAAGAGCCACGACGTGACGATCGACGCGGGCAACGGCAAGGTCCTCACCCAGCACACCGACCGCGACGACGACGCCGAGGACGCCGCCGAGGCCAAGGCGCAGCTCAAGGCCGACAAGACCGGCTACGGCAAGGCCATCGACCGGGCCCTGAACGCCGTCCCCGGCACCGTCACCTCCTACGGCCTGGACGACGACGACCGCAGCGGCTCCGCCGTCTGGGAGGTCGACGTCCTCGGCAAGGACCACAAGAGCCACGAGGTGACCGTCGACGCCGCCAACGGCAAGGTCCTGGGCCGGCACGTCGACCAGGACGACGACCGACACGACGACTGACCGGCC
The DNA here is from genome assembly GCF_040631655.1 of Streptomyces sp. NPDC019937. Taxonomy (NCBI): domain Bacteria; kingdom Bacillati; phylum Actinomycetota; class Actinomycetes; order Kitasatosporales; family Streptomycetaceae; genus Streptomyces; species Streptomyces sp. NPDC019937. The sequence goes on along the minus strand of NZ_JBEYAL010000007.1, from coordinate 226,995 downwards.
TCCCCCGAGCCCGAAGGGGCCGCGCCCGCAACTGTCCTGCGGGCGCGGCCCCTTCGCCCGCTTCCTGTCCTGAGCCACCGGAGCCCGGGAGCGGGCGGACAATGGCGGGCATGGTCGTCTTCCGCTGCCGCCGCTGCCACGGCGATGTCGCCGGACCCGTACGCGAGGTACCGCTGCCCGACGTGGACAGCGCCCCGGCGCCGTACGAGCTGCCGAGGGGCGAGGAGTGCCCGCCACGGATGCGTCCGGGCACCTTCGCCTACGATCCGCCCGAGGCCGGGGAGCGAGTCTTCCGGCCACACCTCGCGGGTGCGGCCCTGGGGCTGCGGCGCGCGGGGCTGAACGGCATCGTCCTGGCCCGGGCGGATGTGCACGGCACCGAGCCGACCTCGCTGCGCGGCCGGCGGAACGGCTGCTGCGGCCTGGACGGCTGCGACGGCCCGAACCTGGTGTGCCGCCAGTGCGCGGCCGAAGTGGCCACCGAGCGTTCGGACTGCTGGACCCCGCAGGAGGTCGTGCTCGTCCCCGAGGCGGTGGAGGCCGTCGTCGGCGACTAGAAGCCGTCCCTGCCACGTGCAGGTGAAGCCTGGCCGGGCTTTGGACGACTACCGGCTGGTGCGGTCGGGTCGCGCGGATCAGCGCATGACGGCCATGTTCCGTCTGATCCAGCCCCACATCGTGGGCGGCGATGCCACTCCCACGGAACCCCACGCGTCCGGCACACGTCTTGGCTGCCGTCACCACAGAGCCGTACGAAGGTCAGGTCAGATCAGCTCATGGCACAGGACGAAAACCCGTCGACCGGCCTGGCGGCAGACGGCATTGGCGGGGTGCTCGGCGTCGTCGGGCGCTACCGGCGCGCGCTGTACGGTTTCACCCTCCGCGTGGCCGCCGTGACGGCCGTGCTCGGCTGCGCGATCGTGGCCGGTGGATTCGCGGCGGCATGGGACGGCTTCGAGAACGTCCGGGAGTACGCGGACCGCAACATCGCCAACGAGGACTCCTACGTGGCCTACGCCGACGGCGGCCTGGCCCCGTTGGTCAGGGTCGGTTTCGTGGTGTCGCTGCTGCTGCTCGTGCTGGGGCTCCTCGTCGTCTCCGTCCTGCACACCGCGTATGCCGTCGGCGCCTCCCACGCCGCGCGCGACGGCGGGCCGCTGACCGCCCGTGAGTTGTGGCGGCGCGGCCGTCGGCGGTTTCCCGCCGCCCTCTCGGTCAACGTGCTGGCCGGACTGGCCGTGGGTGCAGTGGAGGTGGCGGCTTTGATGTGGTGGAGCCTTGTGGAGAGCCACGAGGTGCCCGGTGTCGAACCCACCCCTCTGGGCGGAACCGCGAGCCCGCAGTACACGCTGGTGGGGTGGGTGCTGCCGATCGCCATCGGGTGTCTCGGCCCGCTGCTGTACTCCCGCCTGTCGGTGGCCACCGCCGAGACGGTGCTGGAGCGTCGTTCCCCGTTCGTGGCGTTGTACCGCTCGTGGGTGCTGACCCGCCGCGCGCGACGGCGCACCCTCGGCATGGGCGCGCTGGTCGCCGCGGCCGCCGTGCTCGTCTTCTGGCTCGGCCGGTACGCGGCCGTTCCCCTCACCCACCCCGCCGGACTCGGCATGCTGTGGCTCAGCGACGACAATGTGTGGATCACCGGCGTGCTGGTGAAGATCCTGCCCACAGCCGTGGCCCTTCTCCTGCTGCCGCCGGTGGTCATGCCGGTGGTGTGCGCGGTGTTCGCCCGTCTCCATGGAGAGCTGCGCGCTCGTGAGGAGGCGTCCACGACTTCGCGCCGGTGACGCGCTCCTACTGGAGGCGTTCCGCCGCGGCGAGGGGATCGGTCCGGGCGTCGGTGAAGGAGTACGGGGGCCAGGGGCCGAGGAAGCGGATGCGCAGGGCGGGGTGCTGGGTCCGCGCTTCGCTCAGCACCGTGCCGACGGTGTCGACGTCCTCGTGCCGGACGAGCAGGGCGGCGGACAGGACGTCCGTCTCGTCGGCGGCTCGGTGGGTGGGTCCGCGGTCGCGGAAGTCCTCGGCGACGGACAGCAGACGGCGCCGGATCTCGGCGTGCAGCGTGTCGGCGAGCTGCCCGGCCGCGTTGCGGGCGTCCTGCTCCCGCTGCTTGGCCAGGAGCCTGCGCATACCGGGTGACCGGGCCCCGGCCTCGTCGGCGCCGTCGGTTTCCTCCGGGCTGGCGGCCGTGTGCCGCACGGTGATCTCGACCCGCAGTTCGCATCGGCCCGCCAGTTCCTTCAACTGGCCCGTGATGTCGGGCTCCTGCTCGGTGATCCAGTCCACGAGGCGCTGTTCGGCGCTTCGTCCGGGCCCGGGACGGTCCTCGGACGGTGGCTCGTCGGCCACGAGGACGTTGAAGGTCATCGGCAGGACGCTGCCGGTGCGTTCCCAGACGGTGGTGACCGCCTGGCTCTGTTCCGCCACCCAGCGGCGCACCTCGTCGTCACCGCCCTGGAAGGGCGTCGGCGTGGCGTCGTGCACCAGCGCGGCGAGGGTCGTGCCGGGAACGGTCACCAGGCGCAGCGGCCGGCCGTCGAGACCGGTGACGCCCTCGGCGGCGTCCTGACGGTCCGGCAGAAGCGCGTACACGTACAACGCGGTGTGCTCGGTCACTCGTGTGCCTCCTCCGCCCAGCGCCGGGGGTTGATCAGCTTGTCCACGACGTCGTCGACCACGTCGTCCAGCCCGCGGTGGAGATCGGCGACCGAGGCGACGATGCCGTGGTCCTCCTTGATCTGCTCCAGCGCCTCGTCCAGTTCCAGCAGGGCGTCGGCCAGCCGCTCGGTCTCCTGCGGGGTCAGGTCGCCGCCGTTGATGCGGCGCAGCGCCTGCCGGTCCAGCGCCTCCTGGATGACCTCCACCAACGTGACCACCAGGGACAACACCCCGTGTTTCAGGCTCTTCTCGTCGACGGTCAACGGCATGCCGGTTCTCCTTCCTCCTGCTGCCGGCCCGCGCCCAGCCTCCGGGCCCAGGCGGCCGGGTCGTCGGCGGCCAGCCTCACCTCGTCACCGCCGGTGAGGTGCAGGGCGAGGACGCCGCCCTCCCCGGCGGGGCCGCGTCCGGACCGCCGCCGCACCCCGGCGATGGTGTCGGTGGCCAGCACCAGCGCCGGCCGGGAGTCCACGGGGGACTTCCAGATCAGCCGGTCGGCGGTGAGCCGTGCCCGTCCGCCTCGCCACAACGGGCCCGAGCGGCGCGGTTCCTGGTACCACAGGTGCCCCTCGGCGAGCGGCGGTTCCTCCTCGGCGGGGGGACCGAACGGCAGGGCGGGCGTGAGACGGCCGGCGCAGGCCCGGGTGAGCAGGTCGTGCAGGGTCTCGGGCTCCCGGGCGGAGAGCAGTTCCCGCCGGCCGTCGTCCAGTGCCAGCCTCACGCGCAGGCGTTCCTCGCCGCCGACCGTACGCTCCGGCTCCAGCCGCACCGCGCGCACCGCGGCCAGTTCGGTCCGCCACAGGACATCCCGTGGTTCCTCGCGCAGGACGACGAGGCGCTGATCGGTGAGGTAGACGGTGCCGGGCCGCCAGCCGGTGCAGACGCCCTCCGTCAGCAGATGGCCGCCGCTCATCCTGCTGACGACGCGCTCCCCCTCCCGGAGGTCGAGGGCGCGGCGGGCGACGGACCGCTCGGCCCAGGCGCGGGTGGCCTCGTCCCAGTGGCGCATCATGCCGTACTCCAGCATCGTCTCCATCCCGGCGACGGCCGCCCGGATGGAGACGCCGATCAGCGGGATGTCGGCCACGGCGACGATGAGGTCCAGGTGGAGGACCGCGCCCTTGTTCAGCAGGACTTCCACGAGGTCGTCCAGGGTCACCCGGGGATCCCGCGTGGGCCGCATCGGAGCCCCGTCAGCGGTCACGCCGCGGCTCCTCCCGCCCGGCCGGGGATTCCCCCTCGGCCAGGGGCTCCCGCCCGTCCGGGGGCTCCCGCTCGGCCAGGGGCTCCCGCTCGGAGCCTTCCAGCGCTCGGGCCTGGGCGCTGCGCCATCCGCACCAGGGGCACCACTGATTCAGCAACTGCTCGACGGGAGCGCGCTTGCCGCACGCCGGGCAGGTCTCCTTCTCCTCACGCGTCTGACGCCACGCGGCGGTCTCCGTGTCCGTGCCGGAGGGGAACTCCAGGCCGTAGCGGGCGGCGGTCTCGAACGAGGCCAGCGCCGCGCGCAGCCGGATGCCCAGCAGTTCCACCCCGGCCACCGACACCATGATGTCCGCGTTCAGCACGAGGCCCTTGTCCAGCAGGGTCTCGACCACGTGCGCCAGGCTTCCCTCGCCGTCCCGCCGGGGCTGCATCGGGGTCACGCCCGTGGTCTGCGCCGTGCGGGCGGACGCGTCGCGTGGCGGGACGGCGGAGGCTAACCCCCGGTCGCTCGACGTCATCCTCTGGGGATAGCTGCTCATTTCAGGCGTGTAACCGTTCTCCGGTTCACCCACACATCCGCTGGACGGCCTCGGCCCATGCCCAGGGCCCCGTAGCCCTTCAGTCCTTGCGGCCCGTCGCGGCGACCGTGACGCCGAGGCCGATCATCGTGAGGCCACCGACGCCGCCGACCAGGGCGAGGCGGTCGGGAGAGCGGACGAACCAGCCGCGGGCGGTGGCGGCGGCCAGGCCCCAGACGCTGTCGGAGGCGAGCGCGATGGCGTTGAAGACCAGGCCGAGCAGCAGCATCTGCAGCGCCACATGGCCCTGGTCGCGGTCGACGAACTGAGGGAGGACGGCGGCGAAGAAGACGATGGTCTTGGGGTTCGCCACCCCGACGGCGAACCCCTCCCCCAGGGTGCGCAGGCCGCCGCGGGCGGTGGCGCCGCCGCCGGTGAGGGCGGCGGGGAGGGAGCGGCGCCCGCGTATGGCCTTCACGCCCAGGTACACCAGGTACGCGGCCCCCGCCAGCTTGAGCGCCGTGAAGACGAGCACCGAGCGCTCCACGAGCGTGCCGACCCCGAGCGCCACGGCCACGACGAGGGTGTACGCGCCGAGGGTGTTGCCGAGGACCGAGGTCAGGGCGGCGCGGCGGCCCTGCGCCAGCGCGCGGCCGATCACGAACAGCACGCTGGGGCCGGGGACGACGATCAGCAGGAAGGACATCGCCGCGAAGGCGAGCAGGCGGTCGGTGGGCGGCATACGGGTCAGCGTAGAGACGGACGCCGCTGCCGCCCATCGATTAGTTCCGGGTGAGGTGCAGGCGCGGCCAGAGCGCGAGGTCGGCCAGGAGCTGACGGTCGTGGGTGGCCACGACGACGGCGGCCGGGGTGTCGCGCAGGGCCGCCGTCAGCTCGTCGACGAGCACGGCCGAGAGGTGGTTGGTGGGTTCGTCGAAGATGATCAGCTGGGGACGGGTCGCCAGGCGCAGGGCCAGGTCGAGGCGTCGCTGCTGGCCGAGCGACATGCGGGCCACCGGGGTGCGCATCGCCTCGCGGTCCAGCAGGCCGGTCGCGCCCAGCGGTACGAGATCGTGCTCGGGCACCTCTCCGTGGACGGTCAGCCGCCCCACATGCTGGTCGTACACCTGCCGGGCGGTGAACTCACCGGGCCAGGCCGGGACTTCCTGGGCGACCATGGCCACCCGCGCACCGGCGAGGTGGCGCACCGTACCGCTCGTCGGCGCGAGGGCACCGGCGAGCACGGACAGGAGGGTGGACTTCCCTGACCCGTTTTCGCCGGTGACGAGCAGCCGGTCGCCGCCGTCCACGTCGAGGGTGACGGGCCCGGTGAGCCGCCCGGCGACGCTCACGTCCCGCGCGCGGACCAGCGCCGAGCCGGTACGGGTGGCCAGGTCGGGCCAGCGCAACGACAGCGGCGGCTCGGGGACGGTGACGCGGTGGGCTTCCAGTGCCTCCCGCTCGCGGTTGAGCGCCTGCACCACGCCCGGCGCCCGGGACTGGCGCTGGTGCTTGCCGGTGCCCTTCGCGGGGCGCCAGCCAGTGTTGAGCCGGTCGCGGGCCTGGTCGACCGCGAGGGTCAGTCGGCGATGTTCGGCCTGCTGTTCCTCGTGGTCCTGGATCCACCGCTCGCGGTCGCGGCGGCGGCCGTCCTGCCATGCCTCATATCCACCGGCGTAGAGGCGGGGCCGCCCGTCCTGGCTGGGATCCAGGTCGAGGAACTCCTCCGCGACATCGCGCAGCAGGGCGCGGTCATGGCTGACCAGGGCGACGCCGCCGCCGTGGCCGCGCAGGCGGTCGGTGAGGAAGGCCAGGCCGTCGGCGTCGAGGTGGTTGCTCGGCTCGTCGAGCAGCAGGATGTCGTGCCAGGCGCCCAGCAGACAGGCCAGCCGCACCCGGTAGCGCTGGCCCACCGACAGGGTCGACAGCTCACGGCTCCGGTCGGTGCACGCGTGCAGTGCCTCCAGCGCGATGTCGACGCGCCGGTCGGCGTCCCAGGCGTCCAGCCGCGTGGCGGCCTCCAGCGCGGAGGCGTACCGGTCGTCCGCGCCGTCGGCGCCCTCGGCGAGGTCGGCAGAGGCTAGGTCCAGGGCGTGCAGGGCGGCGTGGGCGCTGCGGAGCGCCTCGGCCGTCAGCGTGCCGACGGTTTCGCCGGAGCGGGAGTGCAGGGCTTGCCGCGCGAGGCCGAAGGTGCCCGCCCGGTGCACCGAGCCGCTGTCGGCCACGACGAGACCGGCGAGCACGTGCAGCAACGTGGTCTTGCCGCGGCCGTTCTCGCCGACGATGGCCAGCCGTGAACGGGCGGAGACGGTGACGGACACGCCCCGGAGGAGCTGCCGCGCGCCGCGCGTGACAGTGACGTCATCGGCGCGCAGATGGGCGCGGTCGCCCGCCGGAATCTGGGGGTGGAGTTCGGTTCGGGGCAGGCTCGAAGAGCCCACGGGGGGAAGGGAAGACACAGGTGCTCCGCAGCTCGGAAGGGAGCCGGGCAGCAGAAAGGAGGCCGCCCGGCGGAAGGCCGGAACGGCGGGCAGGGAGAAGGGGGTCCGCTCGGTGCGCCGCCGTCAGCGGCGGGTGCGGAGCCTCATGAACCAGGTGCCTGGGTACATGCGGACGACGATACCGGGGCGGGCGCGGCGCTGACAAAGCAATTCCGCGCCGCACCCGCCCCGTTGAGGGCCGCGCACGGGTCAGGCGATGCGCTCCAGGACGATCGGCTTCGGGGAGAATCCGGCGTCCGCCGGGGCGTAGTCGGTGGCGCCGTCCAGGGCCTCCAGCGCGTACCCGAACGTCGAAGGGGTGTCCGTGTGGAGGGTCAGCAGGGGCTGCCCGGCGGTGACGCGGGCGCCCGGCTTGGCGTGGATCTCGATGCCCGCGCCCGCCTGGACCGGGTCCTCCTTGCGGGCGCGCCCGGCGCCCAGCCGCCAGGCGGCGACGCCCACCGCGTACGCGTCGAGGCGGGTGAGGACGCCGGTGGAGTCGGCCGTGACGACGTGCTGTTCGCGGGCCACCGGCAACGACGCGTCGGGGTCGCCGCCCTGGGCGGTGATCATGCGCCGCCATACGTCCATGGCGGTGCCGTCGGCGAGGGCCTTGGCGGGGTCGGCGTCGGGGAGACCGGCCGCGTCGAGCATCTCACGGGCCAGCGCGAGGGTCAGTTCGACGACGTCGGCGGGGCCGCCGCCCGCCAGCACCTCGATGGATTCGCGGACTTCGAGCGCGTTGCCCGCGGTCACCCCGAGCGGGGTGGACATGTCGGTGAGCAGGGCGGAGGTGCGGACGCCGTGGTCGGTGCCGAGGCCGACCATGGTGGTGGCCAGTTCGCGGGCGGCCTCGATGTCCTTCATGAAGGCGCCGGAGCCGACCTTGACGTCCAGGACCAGGGAGCCGGTGCCCTCGGCGATCTTCTTGGACATGATCGAGGAGGCGATGAGCGGGATGGACTCGACCGTGCCGGTGACGTCGCGGAGCGCGTAGAGCTTCTTGTCGGCGGGCGCGAGGCCGTCGCCCGCCGCGCAGATGACGGAGCCCACATCACGCAGTATGGACAGCATCTCGTCGTTGGACAGCGCGGCCCGCCAGCCGGGGATGGACTCCAGCTTGTCGAGGGTGCCGCCGGTGTGGCCGAGGCCCCGGCCCGAGAGCTGCGGTACGGCGGCCCCGCAGGCGGCGACCAGGGGCGCCAGCGGGAGGGTGATCTTGTCGCCGACGCCACCCGTGGAGTGCTTGTCGGCGGTGGGGCGGGGCAGCGAGGAGAAGTCCATCCGCTCGCCGGAGGCGATCATCGCGGCGGTCCAGCGGGCGATCTCCGCGCGGTCCATGCCGTTGAGGAAGATCGCCATGGCGAGGGCGGACATCTGCTCGTGGGCGACCTCGCCGCGCGTGTAGGCGTCGATGATCCAGTCGATCTGGGCGTCGCTCAGGCGGTCGCCGTCGCGCTTGGCTCGGATGACGGAGATGGCGTCCATGTGCGGGAAGGGCCTTTCGTACGAGGTGCGGTCAGCCGTGGGCGCTGATGCGGGCCAGGTCGGCCGGGCCGAACGCGTCCGGGAGGAGTTCGGAGAGCGGGCGGATGCCGGACGCCGTGTCCACCTGCAGCTCGGGGCCGCCGTGCTCCCACAGCAGCTGACGGCAGCGGCCGCACGGCATGAGCACGGCGCCGTCGCGGTCGCAGCAGGTGAAGGCGGTGAGACGGCCGCCGCCGGTGGCGAAGAGGGCGGAGATCAGGCCGCACTCGGCGCACAGCGCGACACCGTACGCGGCGTTCTCCACGTTGCAGCCGCTGACCGTGCGGCCGTCGTCGACGAGGGCGGCGGCGCCCACGGGGAAGCGGGAGTAGGGGGCGTAGGCCCGGGACATGGCGTCCCGGGCCGCGCCGCGCAGCGACTCCCAGTCGGGGCTCCGATCGGGGGCCGCGGCGGGTGTGGTCATGTGCCCTGTCCCTTCCGGTAGGGCTTGTTGTTGGCCTTGGGCATCCGCAGCCGCTGTGCCGCGAGGCCCATGACCAGCAGGGTGACGATGTACGGGGTCGCCGGGACCAGGTCGTTGGCCACGGTGTCGGTCAGGGCGTACCACAGCACCAGCAGTACGGCGGCGCCGCCGGACACCGCGCCCGCGACGTACCTCTTACGGTAGAGCCGCCAGCCCGCCAGGAGGGCGAGCCCGAGGGCCACCAGGAGCAGCAGGGCGTGGACGGTGGCGCCGCCGTTGCGGAGCTGGAGGGCGTCGGAGTAGCCGAAGAGGCCCGCGCCCATGGCGAGGCCGCCGGGCCGCCAGTTGCCGAAGAGCATGGCGGCGAGGCCGATGTAGCCGCGGCCGCCGGTCTGGCCCTCGTTGTAGATGTGGGAGCGGACCAGGGCGAGGAAGACGCCGCCGAGTCCGGCGAGGCCGCCGGAGACGACGACGGCCGCGTACTTGTAGAGGTAGACGTTGACGCCGAGGGATTCGGCGGCGGTGGGGTTCTCGCCGCAGGACCGCAGCCGCAGCCCGAACGAGGTCTTCCACAGGACGAAGAAGGTGCCCGCGAAGAGCAGGATCGAGACGATGGTCAGCGCGGAGATGTCGGTGACCAGGCCGCCGAGCAGGCCCGCGAGGTCGGAGACCAGGAACCAGTGGTGGTTCTCGACGGTGGCCAGCCCGTCGGACAGGCCCGGCACGGTGAACGACGCGATGTCGTCGACCTGCGGGGACTGCTTGGGGCTGCCGCCGATGTCGGAGAGCGGTTCGAACCAGCGCTTGGCGAGGTAGGTGGTGGCGCCGAGCGCGAGGATGTTGATCGCGACACCGGAGATGATGTGGTCCACGCCGAAAGTGACGGTGGCGACCGCGTGCACCAGCCCGCCGACCGCGCCGCCGAGGACCCCGGCGAGGACGCCCACCCAGGGGTTGGACTGGTAGCCCGCCCAGGCACCGAAGAAGGTGCCGAGGATCATCATGCCCTCGAGGCCGATGTTGACGACGCCCGCCCGCTCGGCCCACAGCCCGCCGAGGCCCGCGAGCCCGATGGGCACGGCCATGGAGAGGGCGGCGCCGATCTGGCCGGAGGAGGTGATGTTCTCGAACGCGGACGCTTGCGTGGCCCCGGCCAGGGCGCGCAGCACCGACAGCGCGACCAGCGCCCCGGCGATGATCAGCAGCACCGTGGCGACGGACATCCGGGAGCCGGGCTTCTTCCCCGGTGCCGTGGGGGTGTCCTTGGTGGCGGTAGCCGTGGCGCTCATACCGCCACCTCCTTCTTGTCCTTGTCGCTCTTACGCGCCTGCGCGGCGAGTTCCGCGCCGACCCGCTGCTGCTGGCGCTTGAGCCCGTAGCGGCGCACCAGTTCGTACGCGATGACGACGCACAGGACGATCACGCCCTGCATGACGCCGACGATCTCCTTGTCGTAGCCCTCGAACTCCAGCCGGTTGGCGCCGCGCTCCAGGAAGCCCCACAGCACCGCGGCCAGCGCGATGCCGACCGGGTTGTTGCGGCCGAGGAGGGCGATGGCGATGCCGGTGAAGCCGATCCCGGCCGGGAAGTCGGAGGTGAACTGGTGGGTGTCGTTGAGCAGGGTCGGCATGCCGATGAGCCCGGCCATCGCGCCGGAGAGCAGCATGCTGGTGAGCACCATGCGCTTGACGTCGACGCCGCTGGCCTGGGCGGCGGACTCGGAGCGGCCCACCGCGCGCAGGTCGAAGCCGAAGCGGGTGCGGCCGAGGAGGAACCAGAAGCCGACCCCGGCGAGCGCGGCGACGACGATGAAGCCCCAGATGGGGTCGAGGTCGCCGCCCGCCGGGATGGTGAAGAAGTGGCTGGAGGACGGCAGCGGGTCGGTGGCCACGATGTTGGTCTGCTTGTCGAGGTCGGCCAGGCGGCCGTCCACCAGCAGATAGCTGATGAGGATGCCCGAGAGGGAGTTCAGCATGATCGTGCTGATCACCTCGCTGACCCCTCGGTAGACCTTGAGCAGTCCGGCGATGGACGCCCACATCGCGCCGACCAGCATGGCGACGAGGATGATCAGCGGGATCTGCACCAGGCCCGGCAGCTTCAGCGCCCCGCCGACGACGGCGGCGAAGAACGCGGCGAGCCGGTACTGGCCGTCGACGCCGATGTTGAACAGGTTCATCCGGAAGCCGATGGCCACCGACAGGCCCGCCAGGTAGTACGTGGTCGCCTTGTTGAGGATGTAGACCTGGCTGTCCGCCTTGACGCCGTAGTCGAACATGATGCCGAAGGCGTCGAACGGCGCCTTGCCGGTGGCGGCCAGCACCAGGGCGGTCAGGAGGAACGCGGCGACGAGCGCGAGCAACGGGGCCGCGACCGCGAGGAGCACCCGCTCCTTGTCGAACTTCTTCATCAGTCCTCTCCCCCGGTCGTCTCCACCGCGGGGCTTTCCAGGTGGCCGGACGCCGCGCCGGTCATGGCCGAGCCCAGCTCCTCCGGAGTGATCGTGGCGGGGTCGGCGTCGGCGACCAGCCGGCCCCGGTACATCACCCGCAGGGTGTCGGACAGGCCGATCAGCTCGTCCAGGTCGGCGGAGATCAGCAGCACGGCCAGGCCCTCACGGCGCGCGGTGCGGATCTGGTCCCAGATCTGCGCCTGCGCGCCGACGTCCACGCCGCGCGTCGGATGCGCGGCGATGAGCAGCTTGGGGTGGTGGCTCATCTCGCGGCCGACGATCAGCTTCTGCTGGTTGCCGCCGGACAGCGAGGCCGCGGTGACCTCGATGCCGGGGGTACGGACGTCGTACTCGGTGACGATGCGCTGGGTGTCACGGCGGGCGGCGGCCGGGTTGAGCAGGGCGCCCTTGCTGTTGGGCGCCTCGGTGACATGGCCGAGGATGCGGTTCTCCCACAGCGGGGCCTCCAGCAGCAGGCCGTGCCGGTGGCGGTCCTCGGGGATGTAGCCGATGCCGTCCTCACGCCGCTTGCGGGTGGGCGCGTGGGAGATGTCGGTGCCGTCGAGGGTGATGGTGCCCGCGTCGGGGTCGCGCATGCCCATGATGGCCTCGACCAGTTCGGCCTGGCCGTTGCCCTCGACCCCGGCGATGCCGAGGACTTCGCCCTTGCGGATGCGCAAGGCGATGTCGTCCAGGACGGCCCGCTCGACGCCGTCGACGTCGGTGGCGGTGAGCCGCACCCCGTCCAGCCGCAGCATCTCGGTGTCGGTGACGGTGGATTCGCGGGTCTCCGGCGAGGGCAGTTCGCTGCCGACCATCAGCTCCGCGAGCTGCCGCGGGTCGGTCTCGGAGGGGACGACGGAGGCCACCGTCGTACCGCGCCGGATGACGGTGATGTCGTCGGCCACGGAGAGGACTTCGCCCAGCTTGTGGGAGATGAACAGGACGGTCAGGCCCTCGGCCTTGAGGTCGCGGAGATTGGCGAAGAGCGCGTCGACCTCCTGCGGGACGAGGACCGCGGTGGGCTCGTCGAGGATGAGGGTGCGCGCGCCCCGGTAGAGGACCTTCAGGATCTCCACGCGCTGGCGGTCCGCCACGCCCAGGTCCTCGACCAGGACATCGGGGCGGACGCCGAGCCCGTAGGCGTCGGAGATCTCCTTGATCCGGGCGCGCGCCTTGCCGCCGATGCCGTGCAGCTTCTCCGCGCCGAGGACGACGTTCTCCAGCACGGTGAAGTTGTCGGCGAGCATGAAGTGCTGGTGCACCATGCCCACGCCGCGGGATATGGCGTCCGCCGGGGAGTGCAGTTCCACGGGTGCGCCGTCGATGGCGATGGTGCCCTCGTCGGGGCGCTGCATCCCGTAGAGGATCTTCATCAGGGTGGACTTGCCCGCGCCGTTCTCGCCCACGAGGGCGTGCACGGTACCGCGTCGCACGGTGATGTCGATGTCGTGGTTGGCGACGACTCCGGGGAACCGCTTGGTGATACCGCGGAGTTGGACGGCGGCGTCCGCGACGTCACCGGCGGGGGCGCCCTTGGGTGGGCTGGCGGCTTTGATGGCGCACTCCTGAGGGGCGGGGGGTATAGGCAGGGGGCGCGCCCGTCAGGCACGCCCCCCAGGGTCCGTCGGCGACAGGTCCTCGGCGACGGGGGCCGGTTACTTGTAGGTGTCCGCGACCTTGATCTTGCCGTCGATGATCTTCTTCTTGGCCGTCTCGATCTTCGGCTTGATGTCGTCGATGAAGCCGCCGGAGTACGAGAGGCCGACGCCGCCGCGCTTGAGGTCGTAGGACTGCACGCCGTGTTCGGCCTTCTTGGTCTTCACGACGCTCTTGATGAAGTCGTAGACCGAACCGTCGACGTTCTTGACCATGGAGGTCAGGATCGCGTTCTTGTACGCGGACAGGCCCTTGTCGTAGTACTGGTCGCCGTCCACGCCGATCGACCAGGTGCCCTTCTTCTTGCCGGTCGCCTCGATGGCGCCCGCGCCGGAGCCACCGGCCGCGGAGAAGATCACGTCGACCTTGTTGGAGAGCATGCCCTCGGCGATGTCCTTGCCGCGGTCCGGCATGCCGAAGCCCTTGGGCGAACCGACCTGGACCCACTGGACGTCCAGGGACGCCTTGGGGTTGGTGTCCTTCAGGCCCTGCTGGAAGCCGCCCGCGAACTTCTTGATCAGCGCGCTGTCGGTGCCGCCGATGAAGCCGACCTTGTTGGACTTGGTCTTGAGCCCGGCGGCGACCCCGGCGAGGTACGAGCCCTCGTGCTCGGCGGAGACCAGGCTGGCGACGTTCTTGGCGTCGACGACGGAGTCGACGATGGCGAAGTCGGTGTCGGGGTACTTCTTGGCGGCCTTGGTCAGCGAGGGGGTCCACGCGTAGCCGACGCCGACGACCGGGTTGTAGCCCGCCTCGGCGAGGCTGGCCAGCTTGTCGTAGCGGTCGGCGTCGGTGTCGCCGTCCTTCGCGGTCAGCTCCTTGCCCTTGACCTTGAAGTCCTTCAGGGCGCGGTCGTAGCCCTTGGCCGCGGAGTCGTTGAACGAGTGGTCGCCGCGGCCGCCGACGTCATAGGCGAGGCCGACGCCGGCGTTCTTGGTTTCCTCTTCGGAGCTGCTGCCGCAGGCGGTGACGGAGAATGCGAGAGCCGCGGTGGCTATGCCCGCGACAGCTATCGTGGATACCCGGCGCACGAGGGTCCCCTCTGAAATCTCGAAGCGCCTCTCTGCGGCGCTGGCTCCGCCGCATCGTAACGCGCGTAGATCCCAGATAAAGGCCCGCTCCGAAGCCGTTATCGGATCGTCGCGAACCTCTCGTAACGGCCGGATCTACAGAACGTTTCGTTCGAGCAAAGCCGCGGCGGTGAACAGCTCCACACCCACCTCGATGGCGCCCTCGTCCACGTCGAAATCGCCCGCGTGGAGGTCGCGCCGGGTGGTGTCGCCGACCCTGCGCACGCCGAGCCGGGCCATCGCGCCGGGCACCTTCTCCAGGTACCAGGAGAAGTCCTCGCCGCCGAGGCTCTGTTCGGTGTCCTCGACCGCGATCGAGCCGCGGCGGGCCACCATCGCGTCGCGCAGCAGCTCGGTGGAGGTCGCCTCGTTGACCACCGGCGGGACCCCGCGGATGTAGTTGATCTCCGACTTGGCGCGGTGGAGGGTCGCGACCTCGTCGATCGCGGCGTGCACCAGGTCCGGGGCGGCGCGCCAGGCGGGCAGGTCCAGACAGCGGACGGTGGCGGACAGCTCGGCGTGCTGCGGGATGACGTTGCACGCGTGGCCGGACTCGACCCGGCCCCAGGTGACGGCGAGCCCGGAGCGGGCGTCGGCCCGGCGGGCCAGCAGCGCGGGCACCTCGGTGATCACCTTGGCGGTCGCGGTGACCAGGTCGGTGGTGAGGTGGGGGCGGGCGGTGTGGCCGCCGGGCCCGTCGAGGGAGATCTCCAGCCGGTCGCAGGCCGAGGTGATGGGGCCGGTGCGCAGCCCGATCCGACCGACCTCGACCTTGGGGTCGCAGTGCAGGGCGAGGATCCGGCCGACGCCGTCCAGGGCGCCGCCCTCGATCGCGTCGGCTGCGCCACCCGGCAGGACCTCCTCGGCGGGCTGGAACAGCAGCCGCACCGGGCGCCGCAGCCGCCCCTCGCGGGCCAGCTCGGCCAGGACCAGACCGGCGCCGAGGACCACGGTGGTGTGGACGTCGTGGCCGCAGGCGTGCGCGCGGTCGGCGACGGTCGAGCGGTACGGGACCGTCTTGGTGTCCGGGATGGGCAGGGCATCGATGTCACCGCGCAGCGCGAGCGCCGGGGTCACCCCGTCCCAGGGGCCGATGTCACAGATGAGGCCGGTGCCGCTGGGCAGGACGCGGGGCGAAAGGCCCGCCTTCTCCAGCCGCGCCTTGAGGGCGGCGGTGGTGCGGAACTCGCAGTTTCCCAGCTCGGGGTGCATGTGCAAGTCCCGCCGGAAGGCGATCAGTTCGGCGCGCAGCTCATCGGGGAGCGCGCCGGGCAGGGCCGCGTCGGCGGACGGTGTGGCATCGGTCTCATCGAGGGACATCAATTGCTTCACCCAAGGAAGCGTAGAACGACCTTGGGGTGCGGCGAATGTCGATCAACAAAACTTCAACCCGTTCGGGGCGGGAAAGTACCCCGGCCGGTGCATGATCTCCCTAGTCAGGGGGTATAACAGACCGCTTCTCTGCGAGCGTGTGATCCTTTCGTGAGAAGCGCCACATGGGGTACCCGTCTCACGACGCGGTCACCGGGGCGCCGGGCGCGGCCGGGGGCACGGCGGCCGGCGGGATCGTGGCCGACGGCTCCGGGCGGTCGACGGGCGATGACTCCCGGCGTTCGGCGGGCGACGGCACCGAGCTGAGCCGGTGGACATCCCGGGCGGTGCCGGTGACGCCCGACAGGAACCCCTGGGCACGCGGGGACGCGTCGCTGGTCAGCCAGGCGGGGTCGACGTCGTACACGGCGACCTTCACATCGGTGCCCGCGAGCGCCAGCGGCAGGGTGTGCACCACGGTGGACGGGAAGCTCACGATGGTGTGCCCGATGGGGCCGCGCCGCGCTATCAGCTCCAGCGGCAGATCCGGCCGTACGATCTCCAGCCCCACCTCGTGCGAGACCCGGCTGAGCTTCTCGGCGCTCTCCCGGCGGTGCGCGAAGTAGCGGGTCGCGCCGTGGGCCTCGGCCAGCGAGGCGACCGCCTCCAGATAGCGCTCCAGGTCGACCACGCCGGTCTCGACCAGGGAGGTGCCGACCAGGTCGGTGCCGCGGGTGAGCCGGGGCGGGCCGAAGCGGGCCCGGGTCCAGGCGAAGTCGTTGGCCGTGACGGTGACCCCGGGGGGCGGTTCGACCGGCATCGAGCTGAAGACCTCGACCCGGCGCTTCTGGCCCGGGGTGAGCTTGCGGCGCGCGGTGGCGGAGAACGGCGCGAACGCCATGTCGCGCGCCCCACGGCTGCTGCCGCGCCGGTGCCAGCGCACCAGGCGCTCCCCGTTGGCCAGCTGGGAGATGAACTCCATGGTGGCCGTGCCGTCGTCCACCACGACCAGGTCCTTGGCCCGGGTGAGGGTCAGCAGCAGCTGGACGTAGCGGGAGAACGGGTCGCCGATCACGATCCGGGCGGCCCGGCGCAGCGGTCCGCGCAGCCCGCCGATGGTCTTCAGCGGGGCGCCCGCCCCGCCCCGCGCGTCCTCCCAGCGCACCGTGATGCCCTCGTCGCGCGCCAGCTCGGCCATCCGGCGCAGCTGGCCGCGGGTCATCGGATCGTGCGGGGAGAGCACCACGACGGTGAGGTCGGCGGCCCGGCCGAGCGGCGGCGGGGACGGCTCGTCACCGGGGCCCGAAGCCCCCGGGGGCGCGGCCGGGTCCGGTCCCGGGGCGCGCAGCGCGTCCGTGTACGCCCACTCCAGCACGTTGAGGAGCTGGACCGGGCTTTCGACGAAGGCGAGGGTGGCGGCGGTCTTCGCGCCGTTCCCGGGCTCCGCCCCGTCCACAGACATGGCACCGTCCACAGTTGCACCGTCCACAGACATCACACCGTCCGAAGACATCACACCGTCCAAGGGCAGGGCCCGGAAGCGGCGGGTGTCCCCCGAGGAGTCGGGGGATCCCGCCGCTTCCGGGCGTGGGCCGGTCCGACCGGCCGGTGGAATCACGGAAGAGGGCTCAGACCGCGACGGGCTCGCGGTCGTCGGCCTCGGCGACCACACCGGCGACCCGGCGCAGCTTCTTCATCGGGCCCAGCTCGCTCTCGTAGACCTTCTTGACGCCGTCGCCCAGCGACTCCTCGACCACGCGGATGTCACGCACCAGGCGGGCGAGACCCTGCGGCTCGACGGAGGCGGCCTGGTCCGAGCCCCACATGGCGCGGTCCAGGGTGATGTGGCGCTCGACGAACGCGGCACCGAGCGCGACGGCGGCCAGCGTGGTCTGCAGACCGGTCTCGTGGCCGGAGTAGCCGATCGGCACGTTGGGGTACTCGGCCTGCAGCGTGTTGATCACGCGCAGGTTCAGCTCCTCGGCCTTGGCCGGGTACGTGGAGGTGGCGTGGCACAGCAGGATGTTGTCGCTGCCGAGCACCTCCACCGCGTGGCGGATCTGCTTCGGGGTGGACATGCCCGTCGACAGGATGATCGTGCGGCCGGTCGCCCGCAGGGCGCGCAGCAGCTCGTCGTCGGTCAGCGAGGCGGAGGCCACCTTGTGCGCCGGGACGTCGAACTTCTCCAGGAAGGCGACGGCCTCGGTGTCCCACGGGGAGGCGAACCAGTCGATGCCGCGCTTCTTGCAGTGCTCGGAGATGGCGCGGTACTCGTCCTCGCCGAACTCCACGCGGTGGCGGTAGTCGATGTAGGTCATCCGGCCCCAGGGCGTGTCCCGCTCGATGTCCCACTGGTCACGCGGGGTGCAGATCTCCGGGGTTCGCTTCTGGAACTTGACCGCGTCACAGCCGGCCTCGGCGGCGGCGTCGATCAGCTTGAACGCGTTCTCCAGGTCGCCGTTGTGGTTGATGCCGATCTCACCGGTGATGTAGACCGGCTGGCCGGGTCCGGCGGTCTTCGCGCCGAGGGTGCGGAGGCGAGAGTTGGAGCTCACTTAAGACAGTTCCTTTCCGAGAATCCACGAGGCGATCTCGCGGATCGCGCCGTCTCCTCCGGGGGTGGAGGTGACCGCACGTGCAGCGCCGCGCACGACGTCGTGCGCACCTGCGACCGCCACGGGCCAGCCGACGAGGCCGAAGCACGGGAGGTCGTTGACGTCGTTGCCGACGTAGAGCACGCGCTCCGGCGCGATGCCCTGCTCCTCGCACCACTGCTTCAGTGCGAGATCTTTGCGGTCGATGCCGTGGAGCACGGGGACCCGCAGCTTGCGGCCCCGTGCGGCGACGACCGGGTTCTTTTCCGTGGACAGGATCAGCAGCGCCAGCTCGGCGCGGCGCAGTGCGGCGATCCCGAGCCCGTCGCCGCGGTGCACGGAGACGAGTTCACGTCCTTCGGAATCGATCAGCACCCTGTCGTCGGTCTGGGTGCCGTCGAAGTCGAGTACCACCGCGTCGATGTCGTCGCGGGTGGGGAGGGCCCCCGGGCGCTCCGCGTCCAGCAGCGGGGCGAGGGCGCGGGCGCGGGCCAGGTCGTGCGGGTCGTCGACCTCCAGCACCCGGGCGGCGTCGGTGCGCACCAGCTCGGTGCGGCCGAAGAAGCGGTGCCCGGCCTCGCGGAAGCCGCGCGCGTCCATGGCGTAGGCGGCGCCGGTCTCCAGGAAGTCCTGGGGGCGGTCCTGGCGGCGCGGGCGGTACGACTTGTCGTGGTTGACGCCGTCGCCGCCGTCCCGCTCCGGGTCGTCGCCCTCGCGCCAGACGAAGCCGTGGAAGGGGGCCACCGTCAGCGCGCTGTCCGCGCCCTTCTCGGCGACCGCGCCGGCCACCCCGTCGATGTCCTCGCGGACGATGAACGGGCTGGTGCACTGCACCAGGAGGACGACGTCCACGGTGGTGCCGTGCATCGCCTCGTACGCGTCCATCGCGTGGATGACCGCGGCCTCGCTGGTGGCGGTGTCGCCCGCGATGTCGGTCGGCCGCTGGATGACCACGGCGCCCGCGCCGCGCGCCGCGGCGGCGATGCCGGCGTCGTCGGTGGAGACGGCCACGTCGGTCACCAGGCGGGCGGCCCGGCACTCCCCGACGGCGCGGGCGACCAGCGGCACACCGCCGACCGCGGCGAGGTTCTTGGCGGGCACGCCCTTCGACCCGCCGCGGGCGGGGATGACGGCGAGCACACGGGGGCTCGATGCGGGCATGGCGGCTCCTTCGGGGGATTCGGAAATGGCTGTCACACCGCCTGCTTCGTTCGCTTCTCCGCCCGCGCGGCGCAGAGGTGCGGGCTTCGTCGCCGTCTGCGGCCCGGCGGCCGCGCGTGCTCCCCCAGCTACCGCTGGGAGGTGCCCCCTGCTCACAGCTCCCCCATCCGCCGGATGACCGGGGCCACGCGCTGGACGCCATGCCGGTAGGCGCCGCGCGCCGCGTCCCGCATGGTGTTGCGTACGACCCGCCGCAATCCGCTGACCTCGGCCTGGTCCAGGGAGGCGGCCCCCGGGCGGGGCCGTCCGTCCGGCTCGAAGCCGTAGCGCTCGAGGATCCGCGGCAGATAGCCGGGCGCGGTGGCCGGGGTGTAGTAGGGGGCGAGCGCCGGGAGGGTTTCGGCCGCGGCCAGGGCGGCGACCTTGTCCCGGGCGGTGTCGAACGCGGTCTCGTACGCCCCGTCGGCGGCAACTCCCTGGCGGGCGAGCCACTCCGGGTCGGGCTCGGGCCGGTATCCGGCGTCCAGCTCGTCCCACGAGGCCAGACATCCGGAGCCGAGGAAGTGGTGGTTGCCCAGCGGCTCGCGGATCCCGAGGTCGGTGAGGATCGCGGTCGGGATGGAGCGGTGCAGGGACTCCAGGGCGGCCGTGGAGCTGATGGTGACCAGCAGGTCGGTGGTGTCCAGGACCTCGCCCATGTTCCCGTAGGCGAGGCGGAAGTTGGGCGGCAGCCCGTCGCCGAACCTGGCGATCAGCTTCTGGTACGGCAGTTCCTCGATGTGCGTGGTGTGCTCCCCCGGCTTGGAGCGCAGCTTCACCACGACCTCGCGGTCCGGGTGGCGGCGGGCGTGGTCCACGGCCCGGCGCAGCAGGTACGTACGGTCGGCGCGGTTGTCCGGCACGGACGGCTGGACGGCGAACACCACCGTGCCGCCGGGGTACTTCCGCGCCTGCCGGGCCTCCTCGTCGTAGCGGGCGCCGCCCAGGAAGGGGAGCGCGCACTCGGTGACGCTGTCGCCGGAGGCGCCGACGCCGGTGTACACCTCGCGGAAGCGGTCCGCGTCATGGCGCGAGTTGGCGAGCACCACGTCGGCGCCGTGCCGCAGCAGCAGCCCGTCGGCCAGCTTCTCGTAGACGACGCCCACATAGCCGGTGACGATCACCGGGCGGCGGGTGGCGCCCTGCCAGGCGTGCGCGAGGGCGTGCAGCATGGCCTGGACGCCGCCGCCCACCAGGGACAGCACGATCACGTCGTACTTCTCGCGGTCCATGGACCGGACGAACTCGATGCCCGTCACCTCGCGCAGCGAGTCCGTGCGCACCCCGACCTCGGCGAGCTGCCGGACGGTCGGCGTGGCGCGGCCGCGCAGCAGGTAGCCGTCCAGGCGGCGGCCTGAACCCGCTGAACCCGCTTCCTGGGAATCCGAGCTGTCCGGGACGAGGCGCTGCGCGGTGAGCGCGCCCCATTTCCACCGGGTGTCGGAGTCGGCGAGCACGGCTACTCGCACAGGGGATTTGATACGTGAGGGCACGTCGGAGACGCTAGGAAGGGATTTCGATTCACGGCCCAACGCAGGAGCAACAAAGGGTTAACAGCGCGTCGACGAATGGCGAATCGGCTGGCCGGAGCAGCGGGTTAACCGTTCCGACGTTCTTCGTTCACCTTCACGTACACCTACGGTCAAGACGAATGCCGCCCGGCGACCTAGCGTCACCCGCGTGGTTAAGCTCTCCGTCATCGTGCCGTTCTACAACGTGCAGACCTATGCCCCTGACACGCTCAGAAGTCTTCGTGCGAACGCACGCGCGGACTTCGAATTCATTCTCGTCGACGATCATGCGACCGACGGGACACCGGAGATCCTCGAGCGCGCCGAGCGCGAGCTTCCGGGGGCCGTCTACATCCGTCATGAGCAGAACGGCGGGCTCGCCACCGCGCGCAACACCGGTCTGGACGCGGCCACCGGCGAGTACATCACCTTCCTCGACGGCGACGACTGGCTCGCGCCCGGGTATTACGAGCAGCTGCTCGCCGCCATGGAGGACCTGGGGTGCGACTTCGTGCGCACCGACCACGTCCAGTGCACCGGCCGCAAGCGGTCGGTCACCCGGGTGCCGCACGGCCTGCGCGACCAGGTGATGAACCCGCGGGACGTGATCCTGCCCGCGGACCGCTCCACCTCGGTCGACTACGCCTTCGCCTGGGCGGGCATGTACCACCGCCGGCTGCTCGACGAGGGGCTTCTCCACTTCACCCACGGGCTGCGCACCGCCGAGGACCGGCCCTGGATCTGGCGGCTGCACCGCGAGGCGCGCAGCTTCGCCGTCCTCGGCCTGCACGGCGTCTTCTACCGGCGCGGCGTCTCCTCCTCGCTCACCCAGATCGGCGATGTGCGGCAGCTCGACTTCATCCGCGCGTTCGACCAGGTCATCGAGGAAACGGCGCGGGACCGGGACGCGGACACCCTGCTCCCCAAGGCCGTGCGCACCTACTGCGCGATCATTTCCCACCATCTCGGAAACATCGAACGCTTCGAGCCGCAGGTGGCCCGCAAGCTCCGTTCGATGTCGGCGGCCGCGCTGAAGCGCATGCCCCAGGACGTACTGAAGGACGCGCTGGATTCCATGGACTACGAGCGTGCCGCCCGGCTGCGGCGGATGAAGCGCCGCGGCGCGGGCACGGAGGTGGCGGCCTGATGTCCGCGACCATGACGTACACCCCGCGCGGCGAGCGCAAGCGCACCCAGATCTTCATGGCCTCCACCCTGTACGGGGCGGCCACCCTCGCCGCCGCGATCGACGCGGGCAGCGTCGGACCGGCCGACCGCCGGCTGCTGCTGGTCAGCAACAACGCCGCGACGCCGGAGACCACGCCCGCCGTCGACGACATGCCGGGCTTCGAGCGGCTGCGGCCGCGCTTCGACCGGGTGCTGTCCTGGAACGAGACGATCAGCCCCTTCCACCCCGGCGGCTGGTCCCCGCGCCAGGACGACGCCCCGCTGTGGGAGCGCCATCTGCGGCTGCTGTGGAACCTCGGCGAGGACGACATCGAGCTGATCCTGGAGTCCATCCAGGTCAGCCCGGCGATGGCGATCGCCCAGGTGTTCCAGGGCGCCCCCATCGACGTCTACGCCGACGGGCTGATGAGCTACGGCCCGACCCGTAACAAGCTCCACCCGCTGGTCGGCACCCGCATCCGGCGGCTGCTCCACCTCGACCTGGTGCCGGGGCTGAAGCCGCTGCTGCTCACCGAGTTCGACGTACCGGCCGAGGTGCTGCCGACCGAGACGTTCACCAAGGTGCTCGCCGAGATCGGCGAGGCCGCGCCGCGCGCCGTCGCCTCCGCGACCGAGCGGATCGCCACCGGCACCGGGCCCGCCCTGATGCTGGGGCAGTACCTGTCCGCGCTGGACATCCTCACTCCGGAGGAGGAGGAACAGCTGCATGTGCGGATGCTGCGGGGCGCGGTCGCGCTGGGCCACCGCACCGTCGTCTTCAAACCGCACCCGACCGCCCCGGCGCGCTGGTCGCGGATGCTGGAGAAGAAGGCCGCGGAACTGGGCGCGGAGCTGACCGTCATGGACACCCCGGTCCTCGCCGAGGTGCTGTACCAGCGCATGGAACCCGGCCTGGTCATCGGCTGCTTCTCCACCGCGCTGCTCACCGCGAGCGTCTTCTACGGACTGCCGGTGGCCCGCATCGGCACCGATGTGCTGCTGGAGCGGCTGACCCCGTACCAGAACAGCAACCGGGTGCCCGTCACCATCGTGGACGCGCTGCTGCCGGACCTGGAGGACCACAAGGCGGTGGCCGCCGGGGCCGGTCCGGTGGACGAGCGGTCGGGACAGAAGCTGAACGGGCTCGTCTCCGCCGTCGGCTTCTGCATGCAGGCGAAGATCTACCCCGGTCTGCGGCCCGCCGCGGAGCGCTATCTCGCCGCCCATCTGGACGCCCACACCTGGCGCTACTTCAAGCGCCGCCGGCTGACCGCGCTCGCCCTGCCCGGGGCCGTGCCGTCCCAGCTCGGCTTCATCCCGCGCAACGAGACGGTGCGGCGGGTCGCCCGCCGCGCCCGGGCGCTGAAGAAGGCGGCGCTGAAGAAGACCGCCACCAGCTGATCCACCCGACCATCTGTCCTACGAGAAGGAGCCACGGCGTGACCGCCGACCACGGGGTAAGCCACATACGCACCGGCGCCTCGGGGGTGGCGTCATGACCGCGGGCGCGGGCGCGCCGCCCGCCCCCGAAGCAGGCCCGATAGCCCCGGCCCCGGTCTCGGTCCCGTCCCAGCGCGAACCAGGACTGGGGCCCGGGCAGCCCGAGCCGGGGCAGGGGCCGGGACAGCCGGCCCCGGGCCGCAAGGGGCAGCCGGTGCGGCTGCGCGCCCTGGACGGGCTGCGGCTGCTGGCCGCGCTCATGGTCGCCGCGTACCACTACGGCGGCCGCGACGGCGAGATAGCCCAGGCGTGGGGCGCCTCCCCGCGCCACATCTTCCCGACCGCCTCGTCGTACTTCGCGTACGGCTGCCTGGGCGTCCAGATCTTCTTCGTGATCAGCGGCTTCGTCATCTGCATGAGCGGCTGGGGACGCCCGCTGCGCTCCTTCTTCGCCTCCCGCGTCTCCCGGCTCTTCCCCGCCTACTGGGCCGCGATCCTGCTGATCACCGTCGTCTTCGCGCTCCCCTGGGTGGCGTTCGAGACGGTCTCGCCCAGCGACACCCTGGTCAACCTGACCATGCTGCAGCAACCGCTGGGCGCCGACCGCGTCCTGGGCGTGTGCTGGACCCTCTGGGCCGAGCTGCGCTTCTACGCCCTCTTCGCGCTCTTCGTCGTCCTCCCCGGCGCCGGCCGCCAGCGCGTGGTCCTCTTCTGCGCCGTATGGACCCTGGCCGCCGCCGTCACCGACGCGGCGAACCAGCCGCTGCTGGACCTCATCCTGATGCCGAACTACGCCCCGTACTTCATCGGCGGCATCGGCCTCTACCTGATCCACCGCTACGGCCACGACGCCACGGCCTGGGGCATCGTCGCCCTCAGCTTCCTCATCGGCCAGCACTACGCGGTCTCCGAGCTGTGGCACCGCCCCAACCCGGACTTCTTCTCCTACCGCTCCACCTTCGGCATCGTCGCGATCGTCGCCTTCGGCTACCTCGCCGTCGCCCTGGTCGCCCTCGGCAAGCTGAACTGGGCCAACTGGCGCTGGCTGACGGTCGCGGGCGCGCTGACGTACCCCTTCTACCTGGTCCACGAGCACCTGGGCTGGGTCGTCGTCGGGTACCTCCACCGCACCCTCGGCCTCCCCTCGTACGCCACCTTCGCCCTGACCATCCTGCTGATGCTGACCCTGGCGTGGCTCCTCTACCGCTTCGTGGAACAGCGCCTCACCCCCGTGCTGAAACGCTCCCTCTCGGCGGCCCGGGTGCGCTGAAAATACGTCGCCTCAGGGCCCGGCAGCCCTTACCGTCACCCCCATGAAGCTGCTCTCCGTGAACGTCGGCAGGCCCCGCCCCAACCCGTGGAAGGGCCTCAGCGCGACGGGCATCGACAAACGCCCCGTCGACGGCCCGGTCACCGTCACCGCCCCCGGCCCCAAGGGCACGGGGGCGGTCGGCCTCGACGGCGACCGGGCGTACGACGTGAAACACCACGGCGGCCCCGACCAGGCCGTCTACGCCTACGCCCGCGAAGACCTCGACGGCTGGGAAGCCGAGCTGGGCAGGCCCCTGAAGAACGGCGTCTTCGGCGAGAACCTCACCACCCTCGGCCTGGACGTCAACGCCGCCCTGATCGGCGAGCGCTGGCACATCGGCCCCGACGTGGTCCTGGAGGTCTCCTGCCCCCGGATCCCCTGCGCGACCTTCCAGGGCTGGCTGGAGCGCGAAGGCTGGATCAAACGCTTCACCCGAGCCGCCCTGCCGGGCGCCTACCTGCGCGTCATAGCCCCCGGCGCCATCACCCCGGGCGACCCGGTCGAGATCGCCCCTCGCCCGAATCACGACATCACCATCGCCCTGGCCTTCCGCGCCCTGACCCGCGAAGCCGCCCTGCTCCCCCGCCTCCTGGCCGCCGACGCCCTGCCGGAGGAGACCAAGACCCGGATCCGCAAGCGCATGGGGGATTCATGACCAGCAGGTTCACCGAGTTGGTCGTCGACTGCCACGATCCGGAGCGCCTCGCGGCCTTCTGGTGCGCGGTCCTGGACTTCACCGTGATCGAACGGAGCGAGACCGAGGTCGAGATCGGCTCCTGGGAGCCGACCGTCGAAAAGGTCCGGTCCCGCCAGATGCCACCCACCCTGCTGTTCATCCGAGTCCCCGAGGGCAAGACCGTGAAGAACCGGCTCCACCTGGACGTCAGCCCGATCGACAGCAGCACCGACGACGAGGTGACCAGGCTGCTCGGC
The DNA here is from genome assembly GCF_040631655.1 of Streptomyces sp. NPDC019937. NCBI lineage: Bacteria > Bacillati > Actinomycetota > Actinomycetes > Kitasatosporales > Streptomycetaceae > Streptomyces > Streptomyces sp. NPDC019937. The sequence goes on along the minus strand of NZ_JBEYAL010000007.1, from coordinate 201,536 downwards.
CTCGGCGCCACCAAGGTCGACGTGGGCCAGGGCGCCGGCCGCAGCTGGGTGGTCCTGGCCGACCCCGAGGGCAACGAATTCTGCGTCCTGCGCACCCTGGAACCACCCCGTTAGCCTCGCCGTTTCGGTTGGGGTGATGAGACGTCGCTGTTCGTCTTCTGTCGCGTGGGCGGGGTGATTTCGTTGCCTGGGCATGGCGGAGTCCCGGCGCGTGGTCGGGTTCTCCAAGGTCTTTCGGGTCGTGGGCGGCCGGGGGTTTGCCCAAGCAATCCACTCATTCATCAACCGCCCCAGGGGGCAGCAGTACAGTTCTGGTGATCCATGCGAACAGACGTGCAGCCCGCCGACCCGCTGCCCGAGTGTCGGTGAGGGCGCGCGCTGGCGGCCCGTGCCGCCCCAGTGGAAGACATGATGCAGTGACGGAATCATCCTTGGCCATGTGTGTGCCGTCGGATCACTTCGGCCTTACGTGTGTGCGGGATGTCTCGCCGGACGAGGTGCTGGCCCGCTTGAGCGTCACGGATCAGGCACCGTACCCGCTCTACACCCCCGGCGAGGCTGTCCGGCGCTTGGGATTCGGCCACGAGAACCCCGCGGCACGTGTCTGCCAGGCCGGTCAGTGGACCTTCCTTCTCGACGTCGACGCCCACGGTTTGCTGCTCCAGACCCCGGTGCTCACGCGCCTGTCGGTGGGGACCGAGGCAGTTTCAGTCTGGAATGTGATGGATGGTACGACCCGGATCGGGCACGCGCGAGGAGGAGAACTGCTGGCCTCCTACGACGCCTGGCGCTTCGAGCCGCCCGAGGGCGCCGATCCGTCGTTCCTCAACCGAGCCCTCACGGACGCAGGTTTCTTCCTGGACGAGAACTGGGAGTCTGGCGAGTGGGAGCCGTCCGGTGCCGCGTTGCTCCTGTTGGAGCGAGAGTTCGGCCTGACGCTGTCCCCCGGCACGGTTGAGAGTCCCCTGCCGACGGTCAGCCTCAACGACCTGCGAGGCTGACCACCGAAGCCCATTGGCGAAAGCCAGGTCGGAAGGTGATGCTCAGCCAGAACGGGTCATTGTCTCCGAGCCGCGCGCTGACCACGAAGCCGCCGTAGGTCGACCCCAGGTCTGAGTTGAGCGCTCCGGGGATATGCCCGCGTACGCACTTCTCACTGCCGGTGACGGTCCCTACCGTGGTGACGGTGGGCCAGTCCACCGCAATGTCACCGGGCTGCTGCGCAAGCTCTGCCCGTCCCGAAGGGCGCTGAGGAACGCCCGCGGCCGTCGGCCAAGACTGCCCGTGAGGGGAGCTTCCGGTTCCCGAAGGCGTCCTGGGGGTGGTGCGAGGTCGTCACCTGGCCCGGGCACTCTGCACACGGCGCGGTTTCCAGGGCGGCCTCAGATGAGTCCGCGCTCGGCGAGGCTGCGGCCGGTTTCCTCGATCGTGTCGGGGATCGAGTGGAGCGGGCGGGCCAGGAGCGCCTCGGCTGTGCCGTGGTCGAAGCGCTGCGCCGAGCCGATGAGCCACCGGTTGTCGCGCAACTGAGGTTCGAACACGCTCGCGACCCAGGTGAGCCATGCCGGCATCGCCCGTGTAGGGATCTTCCCGCTCGCCTCGGGAAGCCTCTCGCGGAGCACCGTGGCGACGTCGATGAGCGAAGTCGGGTCGGTCGCGACGATCGTGCGATGTGCGCCCGCCGTTTCGGAGGTCATGGCCTCGATGTGCGCGTCGGCGACGTCTCGCACGTGGACCCACGGGAGTCGCAGGTCTGGGACCATCGGCAACGCGCCGGCCATGACCTGCTGGATCGCCGAGACCGATGTTCCCGGGTCGTCGGAGAGGAGGGGCCCGATGACCGCGCCCGGGTTGATGACGGCGAGCCGGTCGCGCGCGCCGCGTCGGTCGGCGATATCCCACGCCGCGCGCTCGGCCCGGACCTTCGAAACTACGTAGGCACCGAGGCCACGGCGGTCGAGTGGGGTCCAGTCGGATGCCGTGAAGACGTGATCGCTGCGCGCCGGGGCGTACTGCACCGCCGCGAGAGACGAGGTGACGACCACGCGCTCCACGCCTGCATCGAGCGCTGCGTCGATTGCCCGCGTCGTGCCCTGTACGGCGGGGCGGATCAAGTCCTGCGGGTCCTTCGGCTTCGTCGTGACGAAGGGGGAAGCGACGTGCAGTACGAACCGGCAGCCCGTGGTCGCGGCCGCCCATCCCTCGTCCGACAACAGATCGAGCTGCAGGAGCTCCAGCAACGTGTCATCTGCACCTGCCTCTGCCATCGCAGCGCGCACCTCGGCGGCTCGGGCCGGAGACCGCACGGACCCGCGGACCGCGTATCCGCGCCGCAGAAGCTCTGCCGCTGTGTGACCACCGATGAACCCCGAGACCCCCGTGACAAGGACCGTGTCCGTCATACCTATCCCAGCGATCGCCCTATCTTGACAGCGAGCAGTTTACGGCGGGTCTGCTCACTGTCAAGATAAGGACTTGATGATGACCGAAGAACCGAGAGCCGGCGATCGCTACCATCACGGCAATCTGCGCGCGGCGCTGCTCGACAGCGCGCTCGAAGTGCTGTCCGAGAGCGGTGTCGCCGGGTTCAGCATGCGCGAGGCCGCGCGCCGGGTGGGAGTGTCGCAGTCCGCTCCCAAGCACCACTTCGGCGACGCGCGCGGGCTGCTCGGCGCGCTCGCCACACGCGCCTACCGCCAACTCTGCGACCGGCTGGAGGCAGTGGAGGTCGTCGGGCGCGATGTGCGGGAGCGGGTCGCGGCGCTCTCGGCCGAGTATGTTGCGTTCGCCCGGGACAACCGCGCGCTGTTCGACCTCATGTGGCGTATGACCCAGTTCGACTTCAACGATCCAGACCTGGTCGAGCAGAAGCACCAGGCGCTCCGCGCCCTGGACCGTGGCCTGCGCGGCCAGGATGCGCAGCTACCGGATAGTGCGGACCCCGCGCTGGTGCCGAGCTACGCAGTGTGGTCACTCGTGCACGGCTATACAAGCCTCGCGCTGGAGGGCGCGATCGACGAAGACACCCCGGATCCGTTGACGAGCGACTTGCTCCCCGCGATGCTGCGGCTCCTCGATGTGTCCCCGACCGACGGTGACCAGAAGACCATCGCAGCTGAGCCTTGATCCACCGGACACCTGCCGGTCGGATGCCTTGGAAAGGCGCGGATGCCCTCCGAACTGGGGGCTCCGACATCAGAGTCGAGGCGGGCTCGAACGTCCAGCGCTGCCACACCTCCGGCCTGAAAGCGGCGTTCGCCACGGGCGAGGACGCGACCCCGGACCCGAACGCGGACGGCCCGACGACCACCAGCATCGTGCTGACCAACAAGGGCAGCCGCACCTGCAAGATCGGCGGCTTCCCGGGCGTGGACCTCAGGTCCGAGAACGGCGGTCAGAGCTGGTCGCTCCAGCGTTCGTCGGCCAAGTACGGCTCGATCACCCTGGCGCCCGGCGACAGCACCGACTTCACGATCAACCTGGCCCTGGCCGGGGAGGACGAGGAGAACGCCTGGATGCCCGCCTCCGTGGCCCTCACCCCGCCGAACGAGACCTCCGCGCTGACCCTGAAGTGGCTCTGGGGCCCGCTCGTCGACCAGACCGGCGCCACCCACCCGGCCACCTTCGTCAACCCCATCGGCTGATCTCGGTGTGACCGGCGCCGCCTTACGAGCCCCACCAGCCGGCGGCGCAGCCGGGCGCTGGTGGGTGGCGCGTACGCGGGGTGTGTGACGCTGCTCGCCTGGTTCGGGGTCGTGGCCGGGCTCGGGCCGCTGTACTGGCCCGGACTGTGTGTGGTCGCGGGGCAGTTGGGGTGGCAGGTACGGCGGGCCGACCGTATGGATGCCGGAGCCTGCGGGCGGGTGTTCGCCACCAATCCCCTGTGCGGACTGCTCATCCTCGGGGCCGTGCTCTCCGGGCGGATCGGTACCCTCGGCTGAGGGACACCGATCCTGGAGGTGCTGGTGGGACTGCGGGAACGGATCTCGGCGGAACTCACGGCGACCATGCACGGCGGGGATCTCAAGCTGGAGCGGTACGCGGGGCCGCCCGGTGATCCCGGGCTGTTCGGGATCGCGCCGGGGGATCCGGTGTGGCGGGTGCACGGGCATGCCACCGGGATGCTCACCGGCGGGTTCGCCGCGCTCATGCTCCAGTCGCTGCATCCGCTGGCCATGGCGGGCGTCGACCAGCACTCGGATTTCCGCGCCGATCCGGTCGGGCGGCTGAACGGAACCGTACGGTTCATCACCACGACCACCTTCGGCTCCTCGGCCGCCGCCCGCGAGGTGATCGACCTCGTCCGGCGGATCCACATCCGGGTGCACGGCACCGCCCCCGACGGCCGGCCGTACCGCGCGGACGACCCCGACCTGCTGACCTGGGTGCACACCGCCGAGGTACGCAGCTTCCTCGCCGGCCACCAGGCCTACGCGCCCCGGCCGCTCCGGCTGACCCCCGCCGAGTGCGACGCCTACTACCGCCAGGCCGCCCCCGTGGCCGAGGCGCTGGGCGCGCGGAACGTACCGCGCACGTCCCTCGAAGCCGAGCGCTACCTGACCCGCCTCCGCCCCCAACTCCATGCCACCCCGGCCGCGCTGGACTCGGTGCTGTTCCTCCGCCGCTTCGGACGCACACCACGGGAGCGGCTGGTCGTCGGCCTGCTCATGAACGCCTCGGTCGGGCTCCTCCCCGACTGGGCCCGCGCCGAACTGGGCATCCACCGCCCGGCCCCCGTCCGCACCGCCTGGGACCGGCCCCTGGCGACGGCCGTCGGACGTACCCTCGAATGGGGTCTCGGCCCCTCCCGGATCCAGGCCGCCGCCCGGGCGCGGCTAGCGCACCACGCGGTGGCGGAGATAGACGACCCCTGAGCTGAAGGTGCGGGTCTCGACGAGTTCGAGATCCACCCGGCGCTCGTGCCGGGGGAAGTACGGAATGCCACCGCCGACCAGCACCGGATAGACCATGGTCCGGTACTCGTCGATCAGGCCCGACGCGGCCGCCTCGGCGGCGAGGGTCGCGCCACCGATCGCGATGTCGCCCTCCCCCGGCTCGGCCCGCAACCGCTCGATCTCCTCCGCCGGCCCGCCGGAAGCCAGGCGGGCATGGCCCTGCACCGCCGACAGCGTGGTGGAGAACACCACCTTCGGGAGCGGCTTCCAGAGCGCGGTCCACTCGAGCATGGCGTCGTCGAGCGAGGGGTCCTGATCGGCGGTCTCCCAGTACAACATCGTCTCGTACAGCCGTCGTCCCAGCAGGTGGACGCCGACCTCCCGGATCTCGTCGATCCAGAAGCGAAAGACGTCCTCGTCCGGCGCCGTCCAGTCGAAGCCGCCGTCCGGCCCGACGATGTAGCCGTCGAGGGAGACGCCCATCGAATAGGTCACGCTGCGCATCAGAAGTCCTCCTCGGTGACGGGTTCGACAGTAGGACCGCTGAACACCGCGAAACTCATCGCGGATCATTCCTCGGAGGACGAGAAAGCCGGCTACGCGCCGAACCCCCCGCCAGGGCCTTCGGCCCGGGCGAGGGGGGAGCGGGTCAGCGGTGGGCTACCAGATGATGGCGTCGTCCAGGTCCTGCTGCCAGTAGCTGACCTTGATGGAGTCGTCGATGTAGACGCCCTTGGCGGGCAGGGACGGGTGGGCGGCCGAGGAGAGGCTGCCACCGTTGCGGTCCGAGAAGTAGACGGCGAGGGACTTCGCGGTGTAGCCGTTCGAGCCGCTGCCGTCGGCGGCGGACAGGTTCACGGAGGCGTAGCCGGACTCGCCCGGGGCGAGCGTGACGACGGCCTGCGGCTTCGACGCCTCGATGACCGGCGGCACCGACTGGGCCGACTCGAACTGGACGGCCGGGTAGTTGTAGAGGTAGCAGGGCTTGCTGCCGGTGTTGGTGACCGTGAGCAGCATGTGGTTGAGGGGGCGGGCCAGGGGGGCCGCGGTCGTCTTGGTGTTGGAGCCCTGGCAGGTGACGGCGGCCCGGTTCGTGGTGGCCTTGCTGTTCGCCGACACCGCGGACGCGTTCGCGACCGGCTTCGCACCGGCGAGGGACTTCGCGTCCTCGTGGGAGGACACCGACGCACCCTCTGCACGGGCACCCGATCCGTCGGTGAACGCGGTCAGGGAGAGGGTGGCGACCGCGGCGGTCGCGGCGACGGCCAAAAGGCGGGTGCGGGAGAGGCGGGTGCCGGACATGTGAGGGAGTCCCTTCGGCGGTGCGGTGGATGTGCTGCTTGGATGACCTGAGCTTGTGGGGCCATCTGTCCCAACCGCCACAAATTCCGGGCAGGTTGGAACGCTGGAACGCCGAAACGGGCTTTTACCAGGGGGAACGTAAAGCGCCTGGAACGCGGAGATGGGACGCGTCGGGCCAGCGGGGAAGGGGAGGGAACGGTGTCAGGAGTGACAGGGGCCACCGAGGCGAGGGGGGCGGCCGGGGACGCGGAGGCGTTCGCGGAGCTGCTGCGGGGGCTCAAGGAGCAGTCGAAGCTGAGCTACGGGACGCTCGCCAAGCGGCTGCACATGAGCAGGTCGACACTGCACCGCTACTGCAACGGCAGCGCGGTGCCGGCCGACTACGCGCCGGTCGAACGGCTCGCCCGGATGTGCCGGGCGACCCCCGAGGAACTGGTCGAGCTGCACCGGCGGTGGATTCTGGCGGACGCGGCACGAAGACGTAAGGGGCCGGGGCCGAACGAGGTGACACGCGACGCCGGGGCCGAGGAACCCGAGCGGGCCCCGACGGCTGAGGAACCGGCCCCCGGCGCCGAGGACCGCCCTGCCGATTCGGGCGGGACGGAGCCGGAGGACGTGGGCGGTGAACTCCCCGCACCCGGCGGACGTGACGAACCCGTCGTCGGCGGCACCACCCCGCCCGCGCCCCCGCGGACCCGTCGGCGCCGCACCGCGCTCATCGCCTCCGTCGCCGCGGCCGCCGTGCTGGGCGCCGTCGCGCTCGCCGTGAGCCTGCCGTCCTCCGGTGGTGCCGGGGGTGACGGCGGCCACCGGACGGCCGCCGGGGACACCACCCTGGTCACCGGCACCCACTCCGCCACGCCTACGGCCCCCCGCACCGGCCGGGCGGACGACAAGCGGCCCTCCACGTCGGCCTCCCCTCCCCCGTCCCGGAGCGCGAAGACCGGCACGCCCTCCGCACCGCCATCGGAGGCCGCCGCCCACGACGACGGCGGCGGCTCCGCCGAGCGGGGCACCGGCGGCGTACCGCTCAACGTCGGCACCCGCCCCTACATCTACGACAGCCCCTGCAGCCAGCACTTCCTCGTCAACAGGGAACCCGAACAGGTCGGCCCGCCCGCCCCCGAGCGGGACGCGCCCCGCTGGTCCGCCGCGTACGGCGCGGTCTCCTCCGGGGAGCAGCGCGTCGCCCTCACGGTGCAGGGCACCGGAGAGGACACCGTCGTCCTGGAGGCGCTGCACGTACGCGTCGTCACCAAGGGCGCCCCGCTCGCCTGGAACGACTACTCGATGGGCGTCGGCTGCGGCGGCGGCGTGGACACCAAGTCGTTCGACATCGACCTCGACAACGGCAGCCCCACCGTCACCGTCAAGAACGGCCAGCGCGACTTTCCGTACAAGGTCAGCGAGTCCGACCCGGAGGTCTTCTACATCACCGCCCACACCAAGGCGCACGACGTCCGCTGGGACCTCGCCCTGGACTGGTCCAGCGGCAACCGCCGCGGCACCGTCCACATCGACAACAGCGGCGCCCCGTTCCGCACCAGCGCCAACGTCGGCCGCCCCGGCTACGACTACCCACTGGGCGGCACGGAGTGGATCGATCGGGTGGGGTGAAGACCAGGCTCTCAGGTCCACGCCGGGGCGTCGGTGCCCCACCGGCCGGGCGGGCGCGCCCAGGTGCGGGGAGCGCCGTCGTAGGCGATCGGCGGGAGGGCGTGGCGCAGGCGGCCGTACGGGGACGGGGTCTCGGTCAGCCAGGGGTCCGGGGCGTACGTCCCGTCCGGCGGCGGTGCGGGGGTGATGCCGTGGCAGAGCCAGGACGCCGTTCCGGCCAGGGAGAACCGCAGGTGGCGACCGCCGCCGGTGGCCATGCGGTCGGTCAGGGCGCGGAGTACGCCCGCGGCGAGGAGGTAGCCGGTGCCGTGGTCGAGGGCCTGGGCGGGGAGCACGCCGGGGCGGCCGTCGCCCGTGGCCTCGGTCATCGCGATGCCGGTCCCGGCCTGTACGAGGCTGTCGAACCCGCGCCGGGCGGCCCACGGCCCGGGCCGGCCCCAGGCGCCCAGCCGGGCGACGATCAGCCCGGGGTGATCGGTGAGGAAGCGGTCCAGCGCGCCGGGGCGGTAGCCGGTGACCACGACGTCGGCCCGGGCGAGGAGCCCGTCGAACGTCCGCCGGTCGTGGGGGTCGGCGAGGTCGAGGCGGGTCGAGCGCTTGCCGAAGCCGGTGTCGGCGTGGGCGTCGGGGTCCTCGGGGAGGTGCGGGGAGTCGACACGCAGCACGTCCGCGCCCAGCAGCGCCAGGGTGCGGGTCGCGACGGGACCGGCGATGACCCGGGTCAGGTCCAGCACCCGGACCCCGTCGGCGGGGAGCGCCGCGGGCGGGAGGGGGTGCGGGGTGCCGCCGCCGGTGTCCCGGGGTTCCGCCAACGGGAGGTTACGGAGCGGGAATTCGCCCGGCCGTACGGCGGCCACGGCCAGCGCGCCCGCCGCGTACGCCGTCTCCTGGACCTCCCGGGCCACGCGCCGCGCCAGCTCTGCGGCGAGCGCGTCCGGCTCGGCGCGCTCCGGCAGGCCCAGCGCGGCCAGCAGCCGGGCGCGGTGGTGCGGATAGTTGGCGTGGGTGCGCACCCAGCCGTCGGCCGTGCGCCAGAAGCCGGACAGCGGGGCGAAGGCGGTCGCCTCACGGCCGTCGATGCGCAGATGGCGTTCGCTGACGAACGCGGTGGCGACGGCGCCCTCGTCCACCCGTACGGCGGGAATCCCGCCCCCGTTCCGCCGCGCCGCCAGTTCGGCGGCGGCCAGCGAGCACACGCCCACGGTGGCCCGGGCCAGTTGCCGCACCGGCAGCCGGGCGGGCAGCACGGCGCCCGCCGGGGCGTACGCGACGCGCTCGGCGAGCGCGGGCGGGCCGCCGAGGGCGTCCCAGGCGTAAGCGGTGGCGGCGTCGGTCATGGCGCCACCGGCCCCAGCGTGGCCTCGATGCCCGCGACGATCGTGCGCAGGCCCTCCTCGAACCGGACCTCGTAGTCCTCGAAGAGGTCCGCGCCGACCGCCGCGGTGAGCGGGTAGTCGGGGCCGATGAGGGCGGTCCGCTCCGCCAGGTCGTAGCCGGGGGCGCGCTCGCCCGCCATGGGCTCGACGGCCTGCTCCTCGATGACGAACCCGAGGGTGAAGGTGTACGCGATGAACGAGGCGCGGGCGGCGGGGCCCGGGGCGAAGCCCGCCGCCACGAAGGCGCTCAGCTGGGCCTCCATGGGGGCTGCGTGGCCGGTGCCGGTGAAGCGGGTGCCGCTGAAGACCTTCGCCCCGTCGCGGTAGCCCAGCAGGGCGTGGCGCAGGGCGCGTTGGGAGGCGATGAGACGTTCCTGCCAGGTCGCCTCCGGCCCGAGGCCCGTGGGCGCCTCGGCCAGCCGCCGGAACATCGCGGTGGCCATCTCGTCCAGCAGGGCCTGTTTGTTCTTGAAGTGCCAGTAGAGGGCGGGCGCCTGGACGTTCAGCTCCTTGGCGATGCGGCGCAGGGTGAGCCCTTCGAGGCCCACCTCGTTGAGCAGCCGCAGCGCGGTCTCCACCACCTGGTCCCGGTCCAGTCGCGTCGCCATGCGCTCATCCTCCCAGCTCAGTCCGTCCCCCTTGACAATTTAACAGCGTTAAGCGCATTCTCGGCCCCATGGAACTTAACAACGTTAAGGACGTGGGCGTGCTGATCGTCGGGGCGGGCCCGGCCGGGCTGACCCTGGCCATCGACCTGGCCCGGCGCGGTATCGCGGCGCGGATCGTGGAGCGCGGCGAGCGGCTGTTCCCGGGGTCGCGCGGCAAGGGGCTCCAGCCGAGGACGCAGGAGGTCTTCCACGACCTCGGGGTCATGGACGCGGTCCGGGCGGCGGGCGGCCCGTACCCGCCGATGATGGGCTGGGAGGGCGAGCGGCGGCTCGGCGCGTTCGAGATGATCGTCCGCAACGACCCGACCCCCGGCGCCCCGTACCACGACATCTGGATGCTGCCGCAGTGGCGGACCGCCGAGATCCTGTACGCGCGGCTGCGCGAGCTGGGCGGCGAGGTCGAGTTCGGCGCGGCGTGCACGGGGCTGACGCAGGACGCGGACGGTGTCACCGCGCGGCTCGCGTACGCCGACGGCTCGACCGGAGCCGTACGGGCGGCGTACGCGGTGGCCGCCGACGGCGGTCGCAGCGCGGTCCGCCAGGCGCTCGGCATCGGCATGACGGGCGAGTCCGTCGACCCGGTCCCGCGGCTGGTGGCCGACGTCCGGCTGACCGGCCCGGACCGCGACCACTGGCACGTGTGGCAGCGGGCGAAGGGCGGCGGACTGTCGCTGTGCCCGCTCGCCGGGACCGACCTGTTCCAGGTGCTGGCCCAGTACGACGACGAGGACGCCGCCCCCGACCCGTCCCCCGAGGCGGTGCGGCGGCTGATCGCCGAGCGGACTCATCTGACGGAGTCCGACGTGGGCGAGGTGCTGTGGGCCTCGCCGTTCCGGGTCCGGGCGGCGATGGCGGAGCGGTTCCGCGACGGGCGGGTCTTCCTGGTGGGAGACGCGGCGCACATCCACTCCCCCGCGGGCGGCCAGGGGCTGAACACCGGCATCCAGGACGCGTACAACCTGGGCTGGAAGCTGGGCGCCGTCCTGCGGGGCGGCGCGGATCCAGCGCTGCTGGACTCCTACGAGGAGGAGCGGATGCCGGTCGCCGCCGGGGTGCTGGGCATCAGCACCCGTATCCACCGCGCCGGAATGGCCGGCAACGCGAAGGAGCCCCGCCGCACGGCCGAGGTGCACCAACTGGGGCTGACCTACCGCGGCGCGGCGCTCGCCGTCGACCTGCGATCCACCGTGGCCGAGGCCGCGCTACGCCCCGGCGACCGCGCGCCCGACGCCCCCTGCACGCTCCCCGACGGCACCCCGTTCCGTCTCTTCGACGCCTTCCGCGGTCCCCACGTGACGGTGCTCGCACTCGGCGGCGCGGAACCGCCCGCCCCCGGCCGCGCGTCCGTGGTTGCGTATCGTGTCGGCGGCCCGGCCCCCGATCTGCTCGACCCGGACGGCCACATCCGCGACGGGTACGGGGATCAGGGCGTCTTCGTCATCCGGCCGGACGGGTACGTGGGCTGCGCGGCCGACCGCCCGACCGACCGTACGGACGAGATGACGGGATATCTGGCCACGTTGGGCACGTAGGACGATACGACGGGAAACCGCACAGCGGGTACGGCTACCATCGCGGAGCGCACATCCATTGACCGCTCTCATGCGTCCCTGGCTCGACGGCTTTCCCTCTGGACGGCCGCGCCCACCGGGACATTGGAGTATTCATTTGAAAACCACCACCAAGCGCATGCGTCGTCTCTCCGCGCTGAGCGTTCTCGCCGCGGGATCCGTCCTGGCCTCCGGGGCGTTCGTCCCCGCGCAGGCCGCCGCCGCCGCTGCGCCCACGATCACCGCCAAGGGCGGGTACGTGATGAACAACGGGACGGGCAAGGACCTTTACAAGAAGGCCGCCGACACCCGTCTCTCCACCGGCTCCACCACCAAGATCATGACCGCCCGTGTGGTGCTGGCCCAGCCGGGCCTGAACCTCGACTCCAAGGTCACGGTCCAGAAGGCGTACAGCGACTACATCGTCGACAACAACTGGGCCTCCTCGGCCCGGCTGATCGTCGGCGACAAGGTCACCGTCCGCCAGCTGCTCTACGGGCTGATGCTGCCGTCCGGCTGTGACGCCGCGTACGCCCTGGCCGACAAGTTCGGCACCGGCTCGACCCGGGCCGCGCGGGTGAAGTCGTTCATCGGCAAGATGAACTCCACCGCCAAGAGCCTCAACCTGAAGAACACGCACTTCGACTCGTTCGACGGCATAGGGCACGGCCAGAACTACTCCACGCCGCGCGACCTGACGAAGCTCGCGAGCAGCGCGATGAAGTACTCGACGTTCCGCACGGTCGTGAAGACGAAGAAGACCAAGCAGAAGACCGTCACCAAGAGCGGCGGCTACCGCAACATGACGTGGGAGAACACCAACCCGCTGCTCGGCACCTACTCGGGCGCCATCGGCGTGAAGACCGGTTCGGGCCCGGAGGCCAAGTACTGCCTGGTCTTCGCCGCCACCCGCAGCAACAAGACGGTCATCGGCACCGTCCTCGCCTCCTCCTCGGTCGGCACCCGCACCACCGACGCGAAGAAGCTGCTGGACTACGGCTTCAAGCGGTAAGGACGCACGAACACCGGCAGGGGCCTGCTCGCGAGCCGCGCGAGCAGGCCCTTCGCGCTTGTCAGTCGCACCGGCCGCCCGGGTATCCACGTCGCACAGCGGGCCGGAACCTGGCCCACACCGGCACGGACGCCCACCGCCCGCGGTGTGCCCGGCGCGGCGGCGGACCGTAGGGCGACTGCCAGGCCGGCCGCCCGGTTCGACCCGAGCCGCCGCGGCGGAGAACGAGGGGCAGGCGAGTGGGCACGACCGCCCAGTTCTTGGACACAGAGTTACACCGATTCCAGTGAGAGGACCGCAGCGAAAAGGAGCACGGCGCACGGGTGCGACGCGCGACGATCAGCGCTAGGGGGAGCTCACTTGGAGTACAACGGCATGTCCTTTTCAGGGTGATGGTGGGCGGGAGCAGGGTAACGGCGCACGGGAGACGGCTCCACTGATTTTCGGGCGGGTGGCGTTGCCGTGCGGTTCGCTCATCCCCATGACGGCGCGATCGCTTCAAGGACTTCGCGTAGTGATGTGACGCCGTCAGAAGCGAGGAAGTGACCGGCTCCGGGGACCACCTCTGCGGAGACCCCGAGCAGGCCGGCGAGACGGTCGGTGTGACCAGAGGGAACGTATGGGTCCGCGTCCGACCGGATGATCGTAAGTCGCCCGACGTGGTTGCTGAGCTCCTCCACGTCGCAGCCGTCTCCGATGTAGGAGTTCAGTTCCGGAAGCGCGGGCAGCTGGTCGACGAATCCGGAGACCAGCACGAGGGTGCCAAGGCGCCAAGGGGCCGGAAGTGATCGCAGGTAGCGCAGCACTGTCAGGCAGCCCAGGCTGTGCGCGACGATGATCGAGTTCTCGTCAGGCGTTCCCACGTCGGTGCGTACGGTTTCCGTCCACTGCGCGGGGTCTGGGTCTTGTGGGTTCGGGAGGGCCGGGATCGTGGTCACGATGCCGGCCGTGTCGAGCTGTTCGCCCAGCCAGCCGAACCAGTGATCTTCGGGGGATGCCCCGTAGCCGTGGATGATCGAGGCACGCCGCTGGGTTGTTCCTGTTGTCATGCCACGGGACGGTATGGGTTCACGTCAGCGTGAAGGTCAAGCCGATGAGGGGGAGGTACGGTGCTGATCAGCGAACTCGCCGAGCTGACCGGAGTGAGCACGCGAGCGCTGCGCCACTACGAGGACCGAGGACTACTGGTCCCGGCTCGCAACAGCAGCGGGTACCGGAACTACGCCGAGTCCGACGTCACCCGCGTAGCGCAGATCAGGACGATGATCTCCGCCGGCTTAGGCACCTCGGCCATCCGGCGGTACCTCGACTGCGCTCGCAGCGGCGAACACGGCACCACCCTGGAGATGTGCCCCGACCTACGAGCCGAGCTGGCCGCCCTGGCCCGGCGGCTCGATGCCAGGCAAGCCGAACTCCGTGCCGCACAACGACGATTGAGCGAGCTGACATCCGGTGGCACGCCGCCGGCCGGGTCGGGATCAGCGGGGCGTTAGCGGTGGATCAACGAGGGCCCCTGGCGCCGGTGCGGACGTCGCAATCCACACCGGAACCAGAGGCCCTCGCCTCGTTCACGAACCACTCACGGCGCGTCGCCCGCCTGAAGCGCCTCGTCGAAGTCCAGCAGCACCTTGCAGGACTGGCGGCGGTCGGCGGCCTGGGCGAACGCCTCCGCCGCCTCCCGCACCGGCCGGACCCCGCTGATCAGCGCGTCGAACGACGGCTCCGCCGCGAGCAGCCGCAGCGCGTCGTCGAACTCCTCGTGGAAGCGGAACGCGCCGCGCAGGTCGATCTCCCGCGCGACCAGCAGGTTTCCGGCGAACGGGCTCTGCCCGGGCGGCAGCATGCCCAGCTGGACGATCACCCCGCCGCGCCGCACCCGGTGCAGACAGGTGTCGAGCCCGGCGGCGACGCCCGACGCCTCGATCGCGACATCCACCTCATCGGTGGGCCAGTTCGGGTCGTCCGGGTCGTCGGCCCGTACGCACGCCGTCGCACCGGCCGCCGCCGCGAACTCCAGGGCCCGGGGCAGCACATCGGTCGCGGTGATGGCCGCGGCGCCCGCCGCCCGCGCGGCGGCGACGGCCAGGCAGCCGATCGGCCCGGACCCGGTGACCAGCACATGGCGTCCGGTCAGATCGCCCGCGCGGCGCACCGCGTGCAGGGCGACGGACAGCGGTTCGGCGAGCGCCGCCCGGCGCGGTTCAAGTCCCTCGGGCAGGGTCCGCAGCTGTCCGGCGGGTACGGCGATACGGGACGCGAAGCCGCCCTGTACGTGGGGGAAGCGCGCCGCGCTGCCCAGGTAGCGGGTGTCGCGGCAGATGTTGGCGCGGCCGCCCGCGCATTCGGGGCACACCCCGCACGGCGTCGCCGGGTGCACGGCGACCGGGGTGCCGGGGGCGGGCCCGCTCGCGCCCTCGCCGTACGACACGACCGTGCCGACGACCTCGTGCCCCAGCACCATGGGCTGCTTCAGCCGGAAGTCGCCCACGCCGCCGTGGCTGTGGTAGTGGAGATCCGACCCGCAGATCCCGCCGTACCGGATCGCCACCAGCGCCTGGCCGGGGGCCACCTCCGGTTCGGGGAGTTCGTCGACCCGCAGATCTCCCTGCCCATGGATCACACAGCCCAGCACCATCCGCCCTGCCTCCTTCGTCATGTGCTTCACAGCACGCTCGTCATGCCGCCGTCGACGTACAGCACCTGGCCGCTGACGAAGTCGGCGGCGGGCGAGGCGAGATAGAGCAGCGCCCCGATCAGGTCCTCGGTGCGGCCCCAGCGGCCCGCCGGGGTCCGGCCGCGCACCCAGGTGCTGAACTGCTCGTCCTCGACCAGCGGCCGGGTCAGCTCGGTCTCGATGTAGCCGGGGCCGACCCCGTTGACCTGGATGCCGTACGGGCCCCAGTCGGCGCACATGCCCTTGGTGAGCATCTTCAGCGCGCCCTTGGTGGCCGAGTACGGGGCGATGCCCGGGCGGACCACCTCGCTCTGCAGCGAGCAGATGTTGACGATCTTGCCGTGGCCGCGGGCGGTCATGCGCCGCGCGGTCTCTCGGCCCACCAGGAACGCGCTGGTCAGGTTGGTGTCCACGATCTGCCGCCAGGCCTCGTCGGTGAACTCCAGCAGCGGGGCGCGGTTCTGCATCCCGGCGTTGTTGACCAGGATGTCGAGCGGGCCGACCCGCTCCTCCACGTCGGCGATCCCCGCGGCGACGGCCGGGCCGTCGGTGACGTCGAAGGCGGCGGTGTGCACGCCCGCCTCCGCGCCGCCGAGTTCGGCCGCCGCCTTGTCCAGGGCCTCCTGGTCGCGGCCGTTGAGGACGACCGTGCAGCCGGCCTCCACCAGGCCGCGGGCGAGCGCGTGCCCGATGCCCCGGCTGGAGCCGGTCACCAGGGCGGTGCGGCCCGCGATGTCGAAGAGCGGATGTGTCGTCATGACGTACGTATCCTTCCGGGCCCTTCCGGACCTCAAATGACCAGCGACAGCAGCAGGACGAAGACGAGCGCGACGACCGAGATGACCGTCTCCATCACGGACCAGGTCCGCACCGTCTGCCCCACGCTCATCCCGAAGTACTCCTTGACCAGCCAGAATCCCGCGTCGTTGACATGGCTGAAGAAGAGCGACCCGGCGCCGATGGCGAGCACCAGCAGCGCCACGTGGGTGGTGGACATGTCGGCGGTGAGCGGCCCCATCAGCCCGGCGGCGGAGATCGTGGCCACAGTCGCCGAACCGGTCGCGAGCCGGATCGCGACCGCGATCAGCCAGGCCAGCAGCAGCGCGGAAACGTTCCAGTCCTTCGAGATGTCCATGATCATGTTGCCGACGCCGATGTCGATGAGCGTCTGCTTGAAGCCGCCGCCCGCCGCGACGATCAGCAGGATTCCGGCGATCGGGGCGAGCGAGTGCTCCACGGTGCTGGAGATCCGGTCCCGGGTGAAGCCCGCCGCCCGGCCGAGGGTGAACATGCCCACGATCACCGCCGCCAGCAGCGCGACCAGGGGGTTGCCGATGACGTCGGCGATCCGCTGGACGGTGTTCTCCGGGTCGTCCACGGCGATGTCGACCAGTGCCTTGATCAGCATCAGCACGACCGGAAGCAGCACGGTGGACACGGTGGCGGCGAATCCGGGCCGCCGCTCCAGGTCCTCGGACGGGCGCGTCGGCATCAGCCGGTCCGGCGGGGTGACGTCGACCCAGCGGTCGGCGAAGCGCGAGAAGACCGGGCCCGCGACGATCGCGGTCGGCACCGCGATGAGCACGCCGAGCGCCAGGGTCACGCCCAGGTCGGCGTGGACCGCGTCGATCGCGGCGAGCGGGCCGGGGTGCGGCGGCACCAGGCCGTGCATCACGGACAGGCCCGCGAGCGCCGGAATGCCGATCCGCATCACGGAGAAGTTGCCGCGCTTGGCGACCAGCAGCACCACCGGGATCATCAGCACCATGCCGACCTCGAAGAAGAGCGGCAGGCCGATGATCCCCGCGATGAGCACCATCGCCCAGGGCATCGTCCGGTTGCTCGCCTTGGCGAGGATCGTGTCCACGATCTGGTCGGCGCCGCCCGAGTCGGCCAGCAGCTTGCCGAGGATCGCCCCGAGGGCGATCAGCACGCCGACGCCCGCGACGGTGTCGCCCAGCCCGCCCGAGAAGCTGGTGATCACCTTGTCGAGCGGCGCCCCCGCGACGGCGCCGAGCGCCAGCGAGCCGATCGTCAGCGACAAGAACGCGTGCAGCTTGGTCTTGGTGATGAGCAGGACGAGAACGGCTATGCCGACGAGGACGGCTATGCCCAGCTGTGCGTGACCGGCCGACGTGATCGGGTCGACGGTGTCCGCTGCCAGCATCTCGGCGCTGAGATGGGTCACGGAGGGTTCCTAACGTGCGCTACGGGTGTCCGGGCTACCGCTGCCGCAGTGCGGCGACGGCCCGCTCGGTGATGGTCTCGGGGCCCGGGGCGATGTCGACGGCGACGCCGTGCTCGTCCGGCTGGAGCGGCTCCAGGGTGGCGAGCTGCGAGTCGAGCAGAGCCCCGGAGAAGAAGTGGCCCTTGCGCTCCTTCATCCGGTCGGCGATCAGCTCGCGGTCGCCGGTCAGGTGGAGGAAGACGACCCCGGGCTCGGCGGCGCGCAGCCGGTCCCGGTAGCTCCGCTTCAGCGCGGAGCAGCTGACCACGCCGCCGTGGGCCACGTGGTCATGGGCCCAGGCGCCGATGGCGTCCAGCCACGGCCTGCGGTCCTCGTCGTCCAGCGGGGTACCGGCCGACATCTTGGCGATGTTGGCCGGTGGGTGGAAGTCGTCGGCCTCGGCGTACGGCACACCGAGTGCGTCGGCCAGCAGGGGTCCGATCGTGGTCTTGCCCGTACCGGACACTCCCATGACGACGACCAGGGGGGCATGCATGTGGAAAACCTCGCTGTCTGCTCCGGTGCTGTCTTCCTCGACTGTCGTTTCGACCTCGGCACCGCTGGCAGCACACTCAACCCCACGGGTACGACGTATTCAAGAGTTCGTGACTTAAAAGTCATACTTAAATGCGAGGGGCGGCGGGGGCGGCCACGTAGTCTGACCCCATGGACAACCAGGGGCCCGCAGGCCGGGGACTGCACGCTCGGGTACTGGCGTCCCTCGGGCCCGCGATCACCGCGGGCGACTACCCGCCGGGGACCGTGCTGCGCACCGACGAGCTGGAGCGCCGCTTCGACGTCTCACGGACCGTGGTCCGCGAGGTGGTGCGGGTCCTGGAATCCATGCACCTGGTCCGCTCCCGCCGCCGCGTCGGGGTGACCGTCCTGCCCCCGGAGGAGTGGGACGTCTTCGACTCGCAGGTCATCCGCTGGCGCCTGGCCGGCCCCGACCGCCCCCGCCAGCTGCGCTCCCTGACTTCCCTGCGCTCGGCCATCGAACCGGCCGCCGCCGCCCTGGCCGCCGAGCACGCCACCCCCGAGCAGTGCGCCGAGCTGACCGAGCACGCCCTGAACATGGTCGCCACCTCGCGCGGCGAGCAGCTGACCGCCTACCTCGTCCACGACGTCGCCTTCCACCGGGTGATCCTGCGCGCCTCGGGCAACGAGATGTTCGCGCGCCTCGGCGACGTGGTCGCCGAGGTGCTGGCGGGCCGCACCGAGCACCAGGTGATGTTCAGCGACCCGGACCCGGAGGCGGTCACCCTCCACGTCCGGGTCGCCGAAGCGGTCCGCGCGGGCGACGCGGAGCGCGCGGAGCGCTACACCCGCGAGATCACCGTGGGCGCGCTGCGCGAGCTGGACATCCTGGCGCCGTAGGCCCGGACCCCCGTCCCACTGGCGCGCCGACGGGTGGCCCGCCGACGACGTGAGCGTTCGTCAGAACTCCAGGACCGCGCGGTAGCGGGCCCGTCCGCCCCGCACGCGGTCCAGCGCCTCCTCGATGCGCGCCACCGGGTACGTCTCGGTCTCCGCCCGGATGCCGTGCCGGGCCGCGAAGTCGAGCATCTGCCCCGTTTCCACGGGCGTCCCCACGAGCCCCCCGGCGAGGGTCTTCTCGCCCAGCAGCAGGGACAGCGGATGAACGGTGAACGCGGACTCGGGCACCCCGACGACACTCAGCTTCCCCTGCGGCCGCAGCGTCGCCAGGTACGCGTCCCACGGCAGGTCCCCGGAGACGGTCGACAGGACGAAGTCGAACGCCCCGGAGAGCCCCGCCAGCCCCTCCCCCGCCGCGCCCGCCACGACGAATTCGTGCGCCCCGAACCGCCGGGCGTCGTCCGCCTTGGTGGCCGTCGAGGAGAGCGCGGTGACATGGCACCCCCACTTCGCGAGGAACTGGAGGGCGAGGTGGCCCAGACCGCCCACGCCGACCACGGCGACCCGGTCCGTGGGCCGCACCCCGTGCCGCACCAACGCCGAGAACACCGTCGAACCGGCGCACATGAGCGGCGCGGCCTGCTCGGAGGCGAGGGCGTCGGGGAGCGGCTGCACATACCGCCAGTCACCGGCGCGCACCTGGGTGGCGAACGCGCCACCGTCGCCACGGAGCACGAGGTCGTCCTTGTCCGGGCAGAGATGCTGTCGACCGCTCAGACACCACTCGCAGGCGAAACACGCGCCGGCCGTCGCCCCGACGCCCACCCGCTGCCCGATGGACAGCCGGGCGCGGTCGACAGCGCTGCCCAGCGCCGCGACGACGCCGACCGCCTCGTGCCCGGCGACCACCGGGAAGCGGGAGATGCCGTGCAGGTCGTCGATCATGCCGACGTCGGTGTGGCAGACACCGCAGTGGGTGACGGCGACATCCACCTCGTGGGGGCCGAGGGGCGTGGGCTCGTACTCCCGCACCCGTACCGGCCCTCGGGCTTGCTCCACCGCATACGCGCGTACCGCCACGGTTACCGCCTCTCCAAAAAACCAACTAGTTAGTTTTACGGTAGGACAGAGACTCACGGAGGGCAACCAACCAGTTGGTAATCTGGCGCCATGTCCCCCGCGAAAGCCGACGCCACACGCCGTCGCCTGCTGGACGCCGCCACCGAGGACTTCGCCGCCCACGGCGTCGCGGGGGCGCGCGTGGACCGCATCGCGGCCGCCGCCGGCGTCAACAAGGCCCAGCTCTATGCCTACTTCGGCGACAAACTCGGCCTGTTCGACGCGGTCTTCCGCCTGCACGCCGACGCCGTCGCCGACGCCGTCCCGTTCACCGCCACGGACCTCGCCGCCTACGCCGTGCGGCTCTACGACGCGTTCCTCGCCCGCCCGGATCTGGTCCGCCTGGTGACCTGGGCGAAGCTGGAGGGAATCCACACCGGAAGCCTGGCGCCCGGGAATCCGGCGGTCGCCGCCAAACTGCGGGCGCTCTCCGAGGCGCAGCGGAACGGCGGGGTCATCGCCTCGCTCGACCCTCAGGACATCCTCGCCCTGATCACCTCCATGGCCCTGACCTGGTCCGCGGCGAGCCCCTACGCCACCGCGACGCAGGACGACCGCCCCGAGGAGCACGACCGCCGCCGCCGGGCCCTGTCGGAGACGGTGCGGCGGTCGTTCGTCCGCTCGTGAGGGCGGGCGCCCCGCTCGCCTACGGCCGGACGTAGGGCCGGGTCATGATCTCCATGTTGTGGCCGTCCGGGTCCTCGAAGTACGCGCCGCGGCCGCCGAAGAGGTCGTTGACCTTGCCGGGTTCGGTGTGGTGCGGGTCCGCGTAATAGGTGACTCCGGCCGCCTCCAGGCGGGCGATCATGCCGTCGAACCACTCCTCGGGGACGAGGAACGCGTAGTGCTGCGGCTGGATCGGCTCGTCCCGCTTCTCGTAGTAGTCGAGCGTGACGCCGTTGCCGAGGTCGACGGGGAGGAACGGGCCGAACGGGGCGCCGGCCTCCAGGCCGAGGACGGTGGCGAGGAATGCGGCCGACCGCTGCCGGTCCGAGGCGTAGACGGCGGTGTGGTTCAGCTGGATGTTCATGTGAGGTGTCTCCGGTGTCGTCGTGGGGGCGGCGCGAAGGGCCGCTGTGCGAACGATGAACAACGGAGAGGGACGGCGGGGCTCTGGCCCGCCTCGCGCTCACGCCGAGGCCGGGCGCCTCGCTCGTGCATGGCCCTCGTGGGCCGACCCGGCAGTCACCCGGCCGAATCTAGCGGACCCCCCGAGGGACATCAACGGGATAACCGGGCCCGCGAGTTGCGCGTCGTCAGCGGCGCCGCAGCGACGGGTCCAGCAGCGCGGGCGGGGTGTCGAACTTCTCGTGCGGGGCGAGGTCGGTGCCGGGGGCCACGATGGCGTCGATCGCGTCGAGGACGTCGGCGGAGAGCACGGTATCGGCGGCGGCAAGCTGCGCGTGCAGGTGCTCCAGGGTGCGGGGGCCGATGAGCGCGCTGGTGACGGCGGGGTGCGCGGTGACGAAGCCGAGCGCGAGCTGGATCATCGTCAGGCCCGCCTCGTCGGCCACCGTGGCCAGCTGCTCGACGGCGTCGAGCCGGGCCCGGTTGGCGGGGATGGTGGTGTCGAAGCGTTCCGGCATGAACGCCGAGCGGCTGGTGGTGACGTCCCGGCCCGCGCGGACCGCGCCCGACAGCCAGCCCGAGGCCAGCGGGCTCCACACCAGCACGCCGAGCCCGTACTCCTCGGTCACGGGCAGCACGTGCGCCTCGATCCCGCGCTGGAGGATGGAGTAGCTGGGCTGTTCGGTGACGTAGCGGCCGAGGTGATGCTCGCGGGCGGCCCACTGGGCCTGCACGATGCGGTAGGCGGGGAAGGTCGAGGAGCCGAAGTACCGGATCTTGCCCGCGCGCTGGAGGTCGGTCAGGGCCGACAGCGTCTCCTCGTCGCCGGTGCTCGGATCCCATCGGTGGATCTGGTAGAGGTCCACGTGATCGACGCCGAGGCGGCGCAGGCTGTTGTCCAGCTCGGTGACCAGCCAGCGGCGCGAACCGCCCCGGTGGTTGCGCTCGTCGCCCATCGGCATGCCCGCCTTCGTGGCCAGCACGATGTCGTCGCGGCGGCCCGCGATGGCCTTGCCGACCATCTCCTCCGACTCGCCGCCGCCGTACATGTCGGCGGTGTCGATGACGTTGATCCCGCCTTCGAGGGCGGCGTCGACGATGGCGGTGGCCTCGTCCTGGGTGGTGCGCCCGATCGCGCCGAAGTTCATCGCGCCGAGCGCGAGGGTGCTGACCTGTACGCCGGTGCGGCCCAGGGTGCGGTAGTGCATGGTCGTGTTCCTCCGTCGAGGGCAAGGCATGGCTTGGTCGCGGGTCCCCGCTCTGCCATCATGAGCAAACGGAACCTCGTTCCACTTGACGATACGGAACACTGTTCCGTTTTGGCAAGGTCGTACAGGGCAACGGAGGGAGCGGCGCGGTGAACGACACCGGCGAGGACGGCACGGGGCGCGCGGCCCCGCCCAAACGGAAGGACGCCCGGCGCAACAAGGAGACGCTGCTCGACGCTGCCGCCACGGTCTTCGTCAGATCAGGCGTGGAGGCGCCCGTACGCGACATCGCGGCCGAGGCGGGCGTCGGCATGGGCACGATCTACCGCCACTTCCCCACCCGGGCGGACCTCATCATCGCCGTCTACCGGCACCAGGTCGAAGCCTGCGCCGAGGCCGGTCCCGCCCTGCTGGCCTCCAGCGCCACCCCGCACGCAGCGCTGGGGGCGTGGATCAACCGCTTCGTCGACTTCCTGGTCACCAAGCACGGCCTCGCCGCCGTCCTGCAGTCCGACAGCTCCGGCTTCGACACCCTGCACACCTACTTCCTCGACCGCCTCGTGCCCGTGTGCACCCAACTCCTCGACGCCGCGGCCGAATCCGGCGAGATCCGCTCCGAGGTAGAGGCCTACGAGCTGATGCGCGGCGTGGGAAACCTCTGCATCGGCGCGAACGGCGACCCCCGCTACGACGCCCGCCGGCTGGCCGCCCTGCTGATCGCGGGGCTGCGCCGACCGACCGGGCCCAGCGACAGCGAGGGGTGACAGCGCCGGGTGACAGCGCCGGCATGAACCCTCTGGCCGAGGCGCCTGCCATGATCGGCGTTATGGGGATACACATCGCACCGGCCGAAGTGGCGGACTTCCACCAGGTCCTGGCCGACCACCCCCGTTACTGGGGCGAACGCGACCTTCGGTCGCTGCACCTTCTGGCACTGGTGCAGGAGTTCGGCCCCACCTGCCTGGTCGCCCGGGCGGAGGACGGAATCCGTGGGTACGTCTTCGGGTTCGTCACCCCTGACCGCACCGGCTATGCGCATCTGATCGCCACGCGGGACGACACCCGGGGCACGGGTCTCGGGCGTCGTCTGTACACGGCCTTCGCCGAAGCCGCGGAACGTCACGGCGCACGGCGGTTGAAGGCGATCACCTCGGTCGAGAACACCGGCTCGATCGCCTTCCACCGCAGCCTCGGCTTCGACGCGAAGGTCGTCGACGACTACAACGGCCCGGGCCGGCCCATGGCCGTCTTCCACCGGGATCTGCCGCTCGACGTCCCGCGCCCACACCCGCGTTAGCCGGGTGTTAGCGGAGCGGCAGGCTTGCGATAGGGGCCCCGAGCAGAGTGGGTGACGTACCGAGAGGGAAACGACACCGACTACCCCGGGGGGACCCGAAATGAACTCCAACACCACTGCCCGCACCGCTCGTCGCCGCACCCTGCGCCTTGCCGCCGCGGCCCTGGTCGCCGCCGCCGGCCTGACCCTGACCGCCTGCTCCGGCTCGGGCGGCACCGACCCGAAGCCCGCGTCCGCCGCGCAGGGCGCCGACGTCAAGGTCGAGGCCAAGGCGGGCACGGCGAGCAAGGCAGGGTCCCTGGTCCGCACCCAGAACCTGGCGGACGGCATCAGCAAGGCCAAGATCTACAAGGTGGCCGATCAGCACTACCGCGCCGAGATCGTCGCCCGCGGTGAGGTCCTGGCCACGCTGGAGGCGAAGGACACCGAGGCCGGGCTCGACGCCAACGACATGTTCGTCGTGCTCTCGCCGGACGGCCAGGTCCACTCCTGGATGGGCGGCGGGCACCAGGGACCGGGCACGTTCAAGCTCGCGGGCGGTTGGACGGTGAAGGTGAAGAAGGTCGGCGAGCTGCGTTACCGCGCGCAGTTCCTCAACGACGAGGGCGAGGATTACGGCACGCTGGAGGCGAACCAGCGCGACGCCGGGCTCAACGCCAACGGCGTGTACGTCGTGCTCAGCGCCGGCGGCGTGATCAGCGCCCACGAATAAGCCCCGCGCCGGGAATCGGTGGGCCTTGAGGGGTTGACGCATACCCGCCCGGGAGATTGAGTGATCGCGACCACCTTTTGATCACTCGCGCAGTGGTCCACAACCGCCATCGGGGGAATCGATGCGCACTCTCATAACGGCCGGCGGCATGCTCGCGGCCGCCGGTCTCACTCTCGGCCTGATGTCCGCACCGGCATTCGCGGCGTCCGACTCGGCAGCACAGGGGAAGCCGCCGAAGTCGGGCAAGGACAGCATCCAGTGCAATGAGAACAAGTCCCGGGTCAACTTCTCATGGAAGACCGGCTACTCAAGCACCAAGATTTACTACAACAACCACTGCCTGGGCGGCACGAAGATCAAGGCGGCCTTCAAGTTCTGGAACGACGGGTCGACGCCGTTCTACAAGTGCGTCACCTTCGAGGGAATGACCAAGGGCACGTACAAGTTCGCCCACATCAACGAGATCATGGACGTCAACAAGGACACCAAGAAGTGTAAGCAGAACTAGACGTCCACGAAGCTCCTGGGGTTTGGCCCCACCGCACAAGCGGTGGGGCCAGGCCCTTTTTGTCGTGGCGGGACATCCTTGAGGACATCCTCGAGGGACATCCCCTCACCTCAAGCCCGCCCCACGGCCCACGGCTTGGGAGCCACAGGCCCTCGGCCCGCGCGGGCCGCGGAACGCCCGGCGCGGGAGCGTCCCCGCCTTCGCGTCACCTGGGACAGCGGACCCCGCCCGCACCGCTCCGATAGCATGGCCAACTCACGACGAGCGCCCCGATCACCCGCCCTACCCCGAAAAACCCTGCTATCCGGCGCGAAGAGTGACCTATTTGACTTACATCTAACAAAGCGGCTGACCAATTGATACCTATAGCATCGCGGGTGTTTTCGCGAATAAGCAGTCGACCACGGACAATATTGTGGGCCGTGGCAGGGGTGGCGACCCTCGGATTCCTCGTCGCGCTGGAGGCCGCCGCGCGCCGCTACGGCCTGCCGGGGCCGATCACCACCCAGGTGCAAGAGGTGGTCATCGCCCCGAAGTCGGGGTTCCTGCTGTACGCCGGTATGGCGTTGATGATGGTGGTGCTCACCTGGCGGGAACGGTTCATCGCGCTCGGTGTCGCGCTCGGCATCGACGTCGTCTTCTTTCTGGTGCGGTGGGCGGCCGACATCAAGGTGACCGACGGCCACCCCTTCGGCAACGGCGCGCTGTGGGTGATTCTGGGATATGGGGTCATCGCCGTCGCACGCCGCACCGGCCGGGAACGCGCCCTGCTGCTGAAGGGCGTGGGGCTGGGCCTGCTGCTGGTGGCCGGCCGTAAGACCGGTGATACGTGGCTGCTCATCACGGCGAAAACCCGGCCGGCGGTGCTCGACACGTATCTGGCGACCGCCGATCACGCGCTGGGCAATCCGTCGTGGGTGGCAGGCCAGATTCTCGCGGCCACCGGCCCGATCGGTTCCCATGTGCTCGACTACGTCTACATTCAGCTCCCCGTGGCCGCGGTCGTCATCTCGCTGTACCAAATGCGCAAAGTGGCGGCCGAGCGCGGCTTCCCGGCCCACCATCTGGTGCGGACCTTTCTGGTCATCGGCCTCCTCGGGCCCGCCATTTACATGATTTTCCCGGTGGTCGGGCCGGTCTTCGCCTATGGCGGCGGCGCCTTCGGTACCGGCGGTGAGCATTGGGCGATAGCCAGCCTGTGGCCGCACACGCCACCGCCGATCGCCCCTCCGCACCCGGTGTCCTACGACACGCTCACCCCCCGCAACTGCATGCCCAGCCTGCACACGGCGTGGGCCACCGCCATCTTCATCCACTCGCGCAAGGGCCCGCGCGTTCTGCGATTCGCGGGCACGTTCTGGCTGGTCGCCACGCTCAGCGCGACGCTGGGATTCGGCTACCACTACGGCGTGGATCTCATCGCCGGTGTGGTGTTCGCGCTCACGATCGAGGCAGCGCTGCGTTCGCTGGCACGCGGCTGGGACCGCTCAGGAACGCAGTTGGTCGCCCACGGCACGGCGGTCTTCGCCGCGCTCTTGGTGGCCTATCGCTATCTGCCGCTGGACATGGCCAAGCACCCGTGGCTGTTCGGCCCCCTTCTCCTTCTGGCGATGGGCTCGGTGATCCACGGCTACATGCGGACCACCAAATCATGGGAGCCGATAGCCACCCCCGCGCTGCAACCGGAACCACAGCCCCGGGTCGCCTGACCGCCTCACGCTGCCGCCGCCTGGCGGCAGTCGCGGCACAGGCCGGGCGCGGGGGCCCGGAAGGCGCGGTCGCAGCCGTCGCACTCCTGCAGTGGCACGACCACCGGCCGGGGGTCGGGCGCCGTGCCCGCCGCCGGGCCCGCCACCGGGAGGGGCGGCGGCAGGAGCGTGCTGAGGCGGTGGGCCAGCAGGGCGGTGGGGTGGCGCAGATCGGGCGGCAGGTTCGCGGTCAGGGTGCGGCGTACGGCCTCGGGGGCCGCGCCGCGCTCCAACCAGACGGCCACGGCCGGGGCGAGGCGGCGTACGTCGCGCTCGGGGAGCAGTAACCGGTCGTCGTCGCGCCGGAGGGTGGCGAGGAGGGCGGTCGCGCCGGGGTGCGGCGCGGGGGTGTCGGGCCGAGGGAGCGGCGGCGGAGCGGGCCGCTCCGGTGCGCCGCCGCTGGTCGGCGGGGTCGGGCGCGCGGGTTGCGGCTCCCGTACGGGCCGTACGGGGCACGGCTCGCGCGTACGGCCCGTACGGCGGGCGCGCGTGGCCTCGGGGTCGTTGTACGACACGGTACGGGTGACCATGCGGCCGCCCGGAGTGCGCTCCCGTACGCGCTCGATATACCCGTACGCCTCCAACTCCCGCAGCGCGGCGGCGATCCGGTCCCGGCCCTCCGGGAACCTCTCGGCCAGCGTACGGATGTCCACCGGCGAGCCCTCGGGGAGCGACTGGATGTGCGCGCCGAGTCCGATCGCGGTGAGGGAGAGTTCGCGGTGCTGGGTGAGGTGATTGCCGACGATCGTGTAGCGGTTCGGGTGGCGCTCCCTCACATGAGTGATGCCGCCGGGGGATCGGCGAACCAGGGGAACTACGCGCGCGGGCGCGCTAGGGTGCTGCTCAGCCATCGGGAAGCCTCTGATCTTCCTCGGGTGGTCAGGCCCTCGACACGGGATGCCAGTCCCGGCCGGGGGCCGTCGCATGTCTGGGGTTGTTGTGCCGAGCCTTCCGCGCCAAACCGTCCCCGCGCCAGCCGAGTTGGGCGGAATCACCCGTCCGGGTGACTAGTGCGAGGTTTGGATGGGTTGGGTGGGTTCTTTCCCGCGGTTCTTGGTCTTTGATGGCCCGCCGCACCGACGCGCGCCCCACCGGGTCCAGGGTTCCCGGCCTCCGGTGGACGGGCTCAGGGACGGAGGTCGAGCTCGGCCCAGACCGTCTTGCCGATCAGCTCGACCTGAACACCCCACCGGTCCGCCAACTCCTCCACGAGCAGCAGCCCATGCCCCGATGCGCGCGGCTGCTCACCGCTCTCGGTTTTCGGCCGGACGGCGGGCAGGCGGTCGGCCCGGGGATCCTTCACCTCGATGCGGAGCGTGTCGGAGGTCCTGTTGAGCGACAGCCGGAAGTTCCGCCCCTGCACGCGGCCGTGCAGCGCGGCATTCGCCGCCAGCTCGGCGACGATCAGCGCCGCCTTCTCGTGCGGCATCCCCCAGGAGCGGATGCGCTCGGTCGCGAGCAGCCGGGCGAGGCGGGCGCCCTTGCGGGTGGCGGAGAGCAGCACGGTGTAGTGCGAAGCGGAAGTGCTGGTTCGGGTGATTTGTTGGCTCACGTCACTCAGAGTGGCCACGCTTGCATAGGCTGAAAAGTAGCGACGCCAATACGTGCGGTGACTGTCCGGCTTCGGTCGGGTGCTGTCCGGCCAGTCCGCCCTGACGGCACGAACGGACTCCGGAGGTGGACACGTATGAGCGAGGACCTGGGCCTGGACGAAGACGACAGCGGTGCTGTGCTGCGAGCGGTTGGCCGTCAGATCAAGCTGTGGCGCGAAGCGGCCGGGCTGACGCAGACGGAGTTTGGGGCGCTGATCGGGTACGGGGAGGAACAGGTCTCGGCGGTCGAGCGGGCGAGGCGCATCCCCAAGCCGGAGTTCCTGGACAAGGCGGATGAGGTCTTGGGCGCGGGCGGCAAGATCGCCGAGATGAAGAAGGACGTCGCCGAGGCCAGGTATCCGAAGAAGGTACGGGACCTGAAGAAGCTGGAGGACGATGCGGTCGAGCTGTGCGCGTACAACAACTCGGTGATTCAAGGTCTGCTCCAGACCGAGGAGTACTCGCACGCCGTGTTCAGCGGCCGACGTCCCGCGTTCACCGAGGAAGAAGTGGAACGGCGGATGGCCGGACGCATGGCCCGCCAAGAACTCCTCCGTGCCACGAGGGCACGGCCGCTCTTCAACTTTGTGCAGTGCGAGTCGACGCTGCGCCTCGGGATCGGGGGCAGAATGGTCCAGCGGAGGCAACTCGAACACCTCTTGGAGATCGGCCAGTTGCGCAACGTGGACCTCCAGGTTCTGCCTCAGAATCGTGGAGTGAACTCCGGTCTCGGCGGCCCGTTCCGGCTGCTGAAGCTCAAGGACGGCGCCACGGTCGGGCACGTCGAAGTACAGCTCTTCAGCCGTGTGATCGTCGACCCCAAAGAGGTCCAGATCCTTGAGATGCGCTATGGGATCATCCGGGCGCAGGCTCTCACGCCTCAAGAGTCACTGGCCTTCATCGAAAAAGTGCTGGGAGAGACATGACCCTCAAGCCCTGTGAGTGGATAAAGAGCAGCTACAGCACCGACGACGGACCCGACTGCGTTGAGGTCGCCGCCCACCCCACCGGCACCATCCACATCCGCGACTCCAAGAACCCCGACGGCCCCCAGCTCACAGCCACCGCCGCCGCCTGGGCCGCGTTCGTCGGCTACGCCTCCCGCGCCTGAGGCCACAACCCGGCGGGCCGTCCCCCGGGGCGGCCCGCACGACTGTGCACACAGCGTTGATCAGGGCAGGAAGTTCTTCTGCCACTCCAGCGAGTTCATGCTCAGTGCGGCGTCGGCGAGGGCTTTCGCCGACGACGTCTTGAGCGAGGCGAGGCTGGTGTCGATCCAGTTCTGGGTGAGGCTGTAGCCCTGCTCGCGGTACTCCACCGCCTGGACCAGGCATTCCAGCTTGTCCGCGTCGCGGGCGACGATCGCCTCCGGCGTCTGGCCGGCCTCGTACTCCTCAACAGCGCTCTGCACGCCCTCGCGGACCGCCGGGTGGGCGTTGGCGACCTGGTCGGCGGTCACCTCCTGGTTAGGGGCGGCCCGCAGGTACTTCCGGCCGATGTGCGGGATGTCCCCGACGCGGGTCTCCTGGCTGTCGTGGAACAGGCACATCAGCGCGACCCGTGCTGGGTCGGCGCCTTCCATCATCGCCAGCACCGAGCCGATCACCCCGACTCGGAAAGAGTGTTCGGCGACAGACTCCGGGGCCTTGTTGCCGGTGAACCACCAGCCGGTCCGTGCGACGCGCTTGAGCACGCCCATCTCGGAGATGAAACTCGCGGTGCCCCTGGTGGTGTCGTCGGCCATGCGGTCCTCCAGCATCAGCGGTTGTGATCGAAAACGTAGTGGACGCGGGCGAGTTCGCGCCGCGCTCTCGCCGAGAGCGGCACCTCATCCAGGAGCTGAGAGGTCCGCTCGCGCAGCAGCCCGGCGAGCTGCCCGGACGCTTGCGGCAGCCACGGGAACGCCGTCAGCAGCGCCCATAGCGAGTGCGCGTACAGGTCGACGTACCCGGGTGCCAGGTGCAGCCCGCGGGTCAGCCCACGCAGCAGGGTCACCGGATCCCATCCGGACAGGTCCCGGTCCCGCATGAAGGCGTCGTCCGGCTGCGGCACCGGCAGGGCTCCGAGCCACAGCGCCCAGTAGTTCAAGTTCGCGGCTTCGGCCGTATCGTCGTCGGCCAGAGCGCGGTCGATGAAGTCGAGCAGCGGCTGCGGGTCACCGAGTCGGGCGAGCGCCGTCGCCGTCGAGCGGGCCTCCGCCCAGTGCGGAGACCAGCCGCGCCGGGCGAAGACGTCGCGCCGACGGTGGAGCGTGTGCGCGGTCCACGCGGCCGCGTCCGGCGCCCGGTCGTACGACGCCAGGTACAGCGCCTGGCGATGTAGCAGCGCCCCCGTCTCGCCCTGCCGAGCCGCGTCCTCGGTCGCGCTGCGCAGATGGTCGAAGAACGCCGCCCGGTCCACCAGTGCCAGCCGGGGCGCGGCAACGACTGGCCCCCGCCGGGGCCTGGGTAACCGCCCGGCGAGCGCCGACGGCGCGGTGCCGTCCAGCGCCCAGGCGACCATGTGCGCGGTGTCGCGGGTATGCACCCACCCGGCCAGCGGATGGGGGCCGCCGACGTCTTCGCCGAGCCCGGCCGCGATGATCCGGTCCGCGTCCATCGCCGCGTCCAGCCACTGCACGAGCGTCGCGTCCGCGCCCAGCGCGGGCAGCCGTCGGCACAGCCCCAACAACGCCCCCGCCCGCATGTTCGCCAGCGGCCGCCGCCCGGACTCCCAGCCCTGAAGCGTGTCCACATCCACACCCAGGGCCTCCGCCAGCCCGGCCTGCGTCCGTGGCATCGACTCGCGAGCCAAACGCAGCACGAAGCCGGAGACAACACCTGCTGACGTTCGTCGCGGCCTGCCCATACGGCCTGCCCCCCCCGGTCGCCCTGCGCACCGAAACCCGTACTCACAGTCAGTCCTACCGCATCGGTGACCGCCGTACGGTCGCATTGCGGTCCACATCCGACGAATGAGGGCATCCGGGCCGCCCGTACGCATCCACGCCTACGCCCGCGAGGCCCCCGGGCCAGGTGGGCACCATGCGACAACGAGAGGGACACCATCGTGAGTACCGCAACGGCTGAACTGCGCCGGTTCCTGACGATCACCGGCCAGCGTCTCAAGAACGGGGAGTCCGCGCCGGAGATGTTCTCCCCGGCTGTGGACGCGGCCTGGCACGAGATGCTCGGCACGCCGCAGTACGTGGCCCTCTGCCAGGAGACCATCGGCCAGCCGATCAGCCACGTCGCCAACAACGGCCACGGCCCGATCGCCTGGGTGGCCGCCTACGAGGAGGCGTACGGACCGCTGCCGCAGATCTGGTTCACCGACACCGACGGCAGGGTGGACGAGGAGGCCATCGCCCGCTACCGCGCCACCGGCACCGTGGTGGCCGAGTGGGACTGCACCCCAACCGGCGGAGACGGCGACGACGACTTCGCGCCCCAACAGCTGAAGACCGGCCGCCAGTGACCACCCCACACACCACGGCAGCGTCCCGGCCCACCGCCGGGGCGCTTCGCCTCGTTGAGGCCAGCGCCATCCGGCCGACGGCCGTGGACATCAGCGACTACATGCAGCAGATGACCGCGCACTGCCCTCACCTTGCCCCGTCACTCCGCCAGAACATGACGACCTGGACGGTTTACCGCGCCGAGGGCGACGCCGAAGCGGTGGAGGCGGAACTCTTCCACGCAGGTGTCCAGGCCGCGGAGTGGCTGCGACCCTTGCTGAACCGGCCACATGGTTTCCTGCGATGCGAGAACATCGTCCTTCTGGGCGAGATTCCCGGCGCCAGGCACCGCGAGTTGATGGCATGGCCGCACTGGGCCCTGAAGAACCTGTACGGACCGGTCGGGGTCATGTTCGGCAAGTTCCACGCAGGAGAAGAGGAAGCCACCGAGACCGGCGCCCGAATCCCTGCCGCCCCCGCCTCGTTCCTCCCTGTGAGGGCCGCCATCCGTCGCCGCGATCCGCACTTCCTGCGGGCGACCCCAGAGTTGGCCGCTGCGCTCGCCGCGGCCAAGGACGACGGCCGCGACGTGTTCGAGCACATTCCCCCGCAGTGGAAGGAGATTCGCACATGGGCCGGACGCCTTCTCCCCCCGGCGAAGCCATCGACCTCCTCACCGCACAAATCGGTGAGCCCACCTCGACGCGGTTGATGAGCGACCGGCGCGGCTCGCGGGCCTGGAAAATCCAAGGGCCCCTGGGCGCAGTCGCGCTGAAGGCCAACAGCCCCGACAGCGACGACGCCCGCGACAAGGCCGCAGAGATGGCCCAGGAAGACGACCACCTGCTCCGACTCACCGAGGCGGGCGCCCTGAACCCCGGCTACAGAGTCGATGCCGGGGAATGGCAGGGCGGCCGGTGGCTCGCCGTGCGCTGGGTCGACGGCACGCCGCTGTGGCGGGCCCTGGCCCTCGCCCGAGGACCCGAAGAAGACCGCGCTTCGGCACGCCCCTGGCTCCTGGGGATCGCCCGCACCTGGGCGGAGCATCTCGCTCGGATGCACGGCGCCGACTGGGCCCACGCCGACGTCCAGCCCACCAACACCCTCGTGACGCGAAACGGCCGCGCGGCAGTCATCGACTACGCCCTCGCATGCGGCCCGCACAACGGCCCCCGCATCCCGTATCGCGGCGCGCTCACCCACACCACCGCCCCCGAGATCGCCACCGCGATCCTCGGCACCCCCTCGGACACCCACATCCAGGCGCAGTCGACCGCCGACATCTGGAGCCTGGGCGCCTCCCTGTTCTGGTGCTGGACCGGCCGCCGCCCCGTCGACTACGACGATGGCATCGACCGGCTGGAGAAGCTGCGTGCCATCGCCAAGGGCAGCACCACGGCAATCAGCGACGTCCGGCCGTGGCCGTTCCCCGTCCTCGAAGAAGCCATCACCGCCTGCCTGTCCGCGGACCCCGCGGACAGGCCCACCGCCGAGGAGCTGGCCGCCACATGGTGACCCTGCGAGCCCTGACCCCCGATGATGCCCCGGCCCTCCAGCGCATCTACAGCGGCGCCTCGGTCCGCTACACGACCGGCAGGGCATTCACGCTCCGAGAGGCGCAAGACAAGATTCGTGCGGCCCTCGCAAGAGCGGCCGAGAAGCCCCGACGACAATGGACGTGGGGGATCGTCGTCGAAGGCGAGCTGATCGGCCGGATCGCCCTGCGCCGAAGGACCCCGGCCATGGCCAGCCTCAGTTACATCCTCCGCGAGGACACCTGGGGCAACGGCTACACCACCGAAGCCGCGAAGCGCGTTGTCCAATTCGCCTTCACCACCGCCGACCTGGACTTCTTGGAGGCCGCGCATCACCCCGCCAACCTGGCCTCCGGTTGCGTCCTGGCGAAGATCGGGTTCACCCGCACCGGCACATCCGATCGGCGCATCGGGGACGGAACCACCGTGCCGTTCCCGGTGTACGCGTTGAACCACCCGTGCGCCGACCCTTGCGGTACTGGAAAAGATTGGGGATAGCCCGGCGCACCTACAAGGTCGGCCGCGAGCTGTTCGCGGCAACCAGCGAACTGATGCACCTGGTCGACTGGAAAGCCGGATTTGGTCGCAGGCACTGCCCGCCTGATCATTGGCCGAAACTTTGGCGACAACAGCGCGGGTGTCACGGGCGCGGGGCCGCGGACGGGCGCGGGTGCTAGCTTGCTTGCCCGTGATGGGGCACCAGGACGAGACCAGGGCGGCCTACGACGGGGTCGTCGAGCTGTACGCGTCGCTGTTCGCTGATCGGCTGGAGACGCATCCGTTCTCGCGGAACATGATCGGCACCTTCGCCGAGCTGGTGCGCGGCACGGGGAACCCGCGGGCAGCCGATGTGGGGTGCGGGCCTGGGCATTTGACGGCCATGCTGCACGAACTGGGGCTGGACGCCTTCGGGCTCGACCTCTCCCCGGCCATGATCGACCACGCCCGGCGGGCCCATCCGGCGCTGCGCTTCGACGAGGCGCGGATGGAGGCCCTGCCGGTCGAGGACCGTGCGCTCGGTGGCGTGCTGGCCCACTACTCGATGATCCATACCCCGCCCGGGGAATTGCCCGCGCTGCTCGCCGAGCAGGTACGTGTCCTGGCGCCGGGGGGCCTGCTCCTGGTCTCGTTCTTCGGGACCGACGGGCCGGAGCCGGTCCGCTTCGACCACAAGGTGACGCCCGCGTACAGCTGGCCGGCGGACCGGTTCGCCGAGTTGCTGACCGGGGCCGGGCTCGTCCCGTTCGCCCGGCTGCTCCACGATCCGGCCTCCGAGCGGGGCTTCCTCGACGTCCACGTGCTGGCGCGCCGTCCCTGAAGCGTCAGGGACGTCGGGCGAGGAGCGCGCGGAGGGCCTTCGTGACGTCGGCGGGCGCCTCCTCGGCCATGAAGTGGCCGTACGAGACGGTCCTGTGGTGCAGATCGGGTGCCCAGGCGCGCCACAGCGCCTCCGCGTCGAAGCCGAGGGCGGCGCCCCAGTCCTGCTGGAGGACGGTGACCGGCATCCGCAGCCGGTGGCCCGCGTCGCGGTCGGCCTGGTCGTGGGCGACGTCGATACCGGCGGAGGCCCGGTAGTCGGCGACGATCGAGGGGACGGCGGCGCGGCAGGCGTCCAGGTACGCGGTGCGGACGGCGGCGGGGATCGCGGCCGGGTCCGTGCCCCAGAGGTCGAGGAAGTGGCCGAAGAAGTCGTCCGGGGCGGCGGCGATCAACCGCTCCGGCAGGCCCGGGGGCTGCGCCATCAGATAGAGGTGGAAGCCGACGGCCGCGGTGGTGCCGTGCATCGCCTGCCACATGTCGAGCGTGGGCAGCACGTCGAGGGCGGCGAGGTGGGTGACGGTGTCCGGGTGGTCGAGCCCGGCGCGGAAGGCGACCAGGGCGCCGCGGTCGTGCCCGGCCAGGGCGAACCGGTCGTGGCCGAGGGCGCGGGCCAGGGCCACGATGTCGGCGGCCATGGTGCGCTTGGCGTACGTGGTGGGGTGGGCCTCGGCCGGTTTGTCGCTCGCGCCGTAGCCGCGCAGGTCGGGGCAGATGACGGTGTGGTCGGCGGCCAGGTCGGCCGCGACGTGCCGCCACATCAGGTGGGTCTGCGGGAAGCCGTGCAGCAGGACGATCGGGCTGCCGGTGCCGCCGACGGCCACGTGGAGGGCGGTGCCGTCGTCGGCGACGGGGACGCGGTGGTGGGCGAAGCCGGGGATCTCTGGCATGGGGGGCCGCTCTCATTCGGTGATCCGTCCGCCGGATCTTCCGGTGGACAGGTCGAGGCTGCCGCGCCCCAATCAGCAGCCGGTCAGCAGCCGGTCGGCGCGTGCGCCCCACCGGGGCCCGGCTACGGTGATCTGGTGGCGTGGGAACGGGTCGCGTTCGGGGTGCTCGGGCCGGTGGTGGCCGAGGGCGACGGCGGCGCGCTCGCGTTGAAGGGGCCCCGGCACCGGGCGGTGCTGGCGCGGCTGATCGTGGCCCGCCGCCGGGTCGTACCGGTGGCGCGGCTCGTCGAGGACTTGTGGGACGAGCCCCCGGCGGGGGCCGTCGGTGCCGTACAGACCTTCGTCGGCGCCCTGCGCCGCGCCCTGGAACCGGACCGTCCGCCGCGCGCCCCGTCCCGGCTGCTGGTCACCGAGGGGCCCGGGTACGCGCTGCGGGCGGCGCCCGACGCCGTGGACGCGTGGCGCTTCGAGACCGCCGTCGGCGCGGCCGCGACCCTGCCGCCCGAGGCGGCGCTGCGACGGCTCGGGGACGCGCTGGAGCTGTGGCGCGGTCCGGCGTACGCCGGGTTCGAGGGGGAGGCGTGGACGCGTGGCGAACGCACCCGCCTGGCCGAGCTGCGGCTCCGGGCCGTCGAGCGGCGCGCCGAGGCCCTGCTCGCGCTGGGCCGCGCCGCCGAGGCGGTGCCCGACCTCGACGCCCATCTGACCGATCACCCCTGGCGCGAGGACGCCTGGCGTCTGCTGGCCCTCGCGCTGTACCGCTCGGGCCGCCAGGGGGACGCGCTGGCCGTCCTGCGCCGGGCCCGCACCACGCTGGTCGGCCAGCTGGGCCTGGACCCGGGCCCCCGCCTCCGCCGCCTCCAGGCGGACATCCTGGCCCAGGACCCCGGGCTGGAGGCGGGACCCGGGCCGGCGGAGGCGGCGGCCGTCGCCGCTCGCGTGTGGTCGGAGGCGGCCGCGGACTACGACCGTACGGTCGGCGGCGCGGCGCGGGCCCGGCTGGAGGCCACGGTGGGGCTGATCCGGAACCTCGCGGTGACCGGGGGCGGCGGCCTGGAGGCGGCCCGCCAACACCGGTCGGCGGCCATCGCCGCCGCCGAGGAGTGCGGCGATCCGGAGCTGACGGCGCGAGTGATCGGCGCCTACGACGTCCCCGCGATCTGGCCCCGGGGGGACGATCCGGAGCTGGCGGGGCGGATCGTCGCCGCGGCCGAACGCACCCTGGCCGCGCTGCCCCCGGGGCGCGACGCGGCACGCTGCCGTCTGCTGGCCACCATCGCGCTGGAGATGCGCGGCACCCGCTCCCCGCGCGGGCCCGAGGCGGCGCGCGAGGCCGAGGAGATCGCCCGGCGGCTGGACGATCCGGCGCTGCTGGTCTTCGCGCTGAACGGCGCGTTCATGCAGTCCTGCACCCGGGCCGGGCTCGCGCCGCGGCGGGACGCGATCGGCGCGGAGCTGATCGCGGTGGCCGCCCGGCACGGGCTGGTGACGTACGAGGTGCTGGGCCACCTGGTCCGGCTCCAGGCGCGCGGCGCGCTCGGCGACTTCCCGGCCGCGGACGGGCACGCCGCCGCCGCGGACCGGCTGGCCGCGCGCCATGAGCTGCCGCTGGTGGGCGTGTTCACCGAGTGGTACGGGGCGCTGCGGCTCGCCACCGCCGGGCGCGCGGCGCGGGCCGAGGCCGCGTACCGGGCGGCGGCCGGGCGGCTGGAGGGGGCCGGGATGCCGGGCGTGGAGCGGGGGCTGCTGCCGCTGGCGCTGCTGTGCCTGCGGCTGTCGCGCGGGGAGTCCGCGCGGGAGGCGGCCCGGGGTGTCGACCCGGGCGCGGACTGGGGCCCGTACCGCCCCTGGGCCGAGCCGTTCGCGCTGCTCGGCGGGGGTGACGCCGCCGGGGCGCGGGCGGCGCTGCGCGCCCTGCCGGAGCCGCCGGCGGATCTGCTGTACGAGGCGCTGTGCTGCCTGGAGGCGGCGGTCGCCCGTGACGTCGGCGACCGGGACGTCCTGGAGCGGGCCCACGCCCGCCTGCTCCCGGCGGCGGGCCAGCTCGCGGGCGCGGGCAGCGGCCTGCTCACGGCCGGTCCGGTGGACGGCTGGCTGGCCGCGATCACGGCGGCGGCGGGCGCGGCACGGCCGGCGGGGTGAGGGCGCGGGCGGGCCGTCAGCCGCGTACGGCGGGATCGCCGCCCGGGAGCCATTCGGCGGAGCGGCGGGCGCGGGTGGCCAGGTGGGTGACGTAGGCCTCACGGAGGCCGGCGGGTGACGGAAAGCCCGGCTCGGCGGTCAGCCAGGCGTCGGGGACCGCGGCCACGATCTCGCGGAGCAGCCGTGGCGTGACCCGGGGGGCGAGTTCGGCGTCGGCCTCCGGGAGGGCGGGTGCGCCGCGTACGAGGACGTGGCCGCGGAGGTCGTACGGCCTGGTCACCGCGGCCGCCGCGGTCTGCCAGCGGTGGTGGAAGACGAGCGAGGCGCCGTGGTCGATGAGCCACAGCCGGGGTGGCTGGTGGCCGGAGGTGGGCCAGGTCATGAGGTTGGTGCTGTGCGGTGTGCGGTCCACGTTGGCGGTGAGCGCGTCCAGCCACAGGATCCGGGCGCACTCCAGGGGGCCGGGGTCGGGCGCGTCCGGGGCGTGCGGTGTGAAGTCGGCGGCGCCCGGCAGGTAGTCCATGCCGAGGTTGAGGCCCGCGCTGGCGCGCAGCAGGTCCTGGATCTCCTGGTGCGGCTCCTCCGCCGCGACCACGGGATCGAAGTGGACGAGGACCAGTTCCGGTACGCGCAGGCCCAGCCGCCGGGCCAGCTCGCCGACGATGACCTCGGCGACGAGCGCCTTGCGTCCCTGCGCCGAGCCGGTGAACTTGACGACGTACGTGCCCAGGTCGTCGGCCTCCACCACGCCGGGCACGGAGCCGCCGGTGCGCAGCGGGGTGACGTACCGGACGGCCGTCACCTCGCGCAGCGCGTGCGCTGCCCCGCCCGCGCCGTCCACCATCCGCCCCTCCCCTCCCCGAAACTGAACCGCATGGCAAAGATACAATGCGTTTCAGTTTTAGGGGGAAGGCTTACGACGAGAAGGCCGAGGGCCAGCGCTCGTACCACCGCTGGTCGGCCTCCAACTGCGCGGCCAGGGAGATCAGCTGCGGCTCGCTGCAGGCCGGGCCCAGGAGCTGGGCGCCCAGGGGGAGGGTGGCGGCGGGGTCGGCGAAGCCCGCCGGGACGTTGACGGCGGGCCAGCCCAGCACGTTCCAGGGCCAGGCGTACGGGCAGGCCGCGATCATGGCCCGGTCGGTGTGCCAGCCGGACAGCCGGGCCATGGCGCCGATCGCCAGGGGCGGGGCGGCGGTCGTCGGGGAGAGGACGACGTCGTACCGCCGGAAGATGGCGCCGACCCGGCGCCGCAGGGGTTCCTCGGCGGCGCGGGCCAGCCGCAGGGTGCCGCGCAGGAGGCGGCCGTTGCGGGCGGCGGCGCGGGTGCGCACGTCCAGCAGCAGCGGATCGGGAACGCGACCCGCCCATTCGCACAGGCCCCCCGTGGCGCGGGGCAGGAAGGAGAGCCCGACGGCGCCGTAGCGCGGCTCGGCCTCCTCGACCTCGTGGCCGAGGGCGGCGAGCCGTTCGGCGAGGGCGGTCACGGCGGCGCGGACGGCCGGGTCCAGGCTTTTCGGCGTGCCCGTGAAGGCGGACTTGAACGACAGGGCGATCCGCATCCGCCCCGGGTCGCGGCCCGGGGCGGCCAGCACGTCGACCGGATCCGGGCAGTGCAGGTCCCCGTCGCGGTTGCCGCTGGCCGCGTGCAGCAGCAGGGCGGCGTCGGCGACGGTGCGGGCGAGGGGGCCGTTGCAGGTGATGCCGTTGAACGACTCGGCGTCCGGCCAGGTGGAGATCCGGCCGCGCTGCGGTTTGATGCCGACGAGATGGGTCCAGGCGGCCGGGATACGGACCGACCCCGCGCCGTCCGAGCCGAGCGCGGCGGGGACCAGCCCGGCGGCGACGGCGGCCGCGGCGCCACCGGAGGAGCCGCCGGGGGTGTGGGCGAGGCTCCAGGGGTTACGGGTGTCGCCGAAGGCGGGGCCCTCGGTGAAGGGCCACTGGCCCAGCTCGGGCGTGTTCGTCTTGCCGACGATCACGGCCCCGGCCGCCCGCAGCCGCCGCACCGCCTCGCCGTCCTCCGTCTTGGCCGGAAAGTCGCCGCAGCAGCCGAAGGCGGTCGGCTCGCCCGCCACATCCGTATCGTCCTTCACCGCGATGGGCACCCCGAGGAGCGGCAGCCGCTCGCCGTCCGCCAGCCGCCGGTCGGCGTCGGCGGCCTCGCGCAGCGCGGCCTCGGCCCGCACGCGCCGGAAGGCGTTGAGGGTGGCCTGGGTCCCGGCGATGCGCCGCAGCGCCTGCTCGACCAGCGCCTGCGAGGTCACCTCACCGTCGGCCAGCGCCCTGACCTGCTGGCCCAGCCCCTTGGGAATGACGCTGGTCAACGATGGACCTCCTCGCTCGGACCCGCCCGGACTCGCTCGAACACCTGGGTGAGTTAGCCCACTCCCTCTTTACCCGGAGAGGAGAACCCGCGCACCCTGGGCAACAGTGGCTGCCCGTTTCCTCACCATCATCACCATCCTCCCGAGCATCTCCAAGCAGCCCGATCCTCTCCAAGCACCTGATCCCCTCCGAGCAGCAAGGACGACCCGCATGACCGACATCGCCGTCCGCCGCGCCCGCACCGGCGGCCCCTCCGGCTCCGGACACGACAAGCTGATGGAGCACGCCATGGGGTGGGCCCTCGCCATCGCCATGGCGATGTTCGCCGTACAGCTCGGCCTGTTCTAGCCGGTCACCCGGTACAAAGAGCTGAACTGGCCCGTATGCCATAGTAGACTCCATGACGACGTCCACCGCATCCCACTGGCTCGCATCCGCCACCATCGACCCCGCCGTACACGCCCTGCGCCCCGATTACCGCGCGCTGCTCATCACCGCCGACGGCCTGCGCCCCGGGCCCAGCGACGAGCTGAGCGAGAAGTGGCTGTCCGCCGCCGAGACGGAGGCCCGGGAGCGGTTCGGGGACGGGCCGGTGCAGGAGCATCCGCATCTGGCCGCCTGGCACGAGGCGTTCCGCGCCTTCGGGGCGAAGCCCAAGCGCACCCGGCCCAGCGCGGAGGCGCTGCTGCGCCGGCTGGACGCCGGACTGCCCCGGGTGGACCGGCTGACCGACCTCTACAACGCGATCTCGGTCGGCCATGTGCTCCCGCTGGGCGGCGAGGACCTCGACCACTACACCGGCGCGGCCCGGCTGGTGCGCGCCACGGGGGACGAGGTGTTCGAGACGACGGCGAGCGGCGAGCCCGCCGTGGAGCACCCCGCGCCGGGTGAGGTGGTGTGGCGGGACGACGCGGGCGTCACCTGCCGCCGCTGGAACTGGCGGCAGTGCGTCCGCACCCGGCTCACCCACACCACCACCCGGGCCATGTTCGTCCTCGACGCGCTCGGGCCTATGGACGACGCCGCGCTGACGGCGGCCGGCGACCGGCTCGGCGAGGCGCTGGCGGAGTCCAGCCCCGGGGTGGAGATCGCCTCCCGGCTGGTGAGCTGACCCGCGCCGGGAGCGCTCAGAACAGCGGCTGCTGTCCCGGCGTCGGCGGCTCGTCCCCGCCGAACAGCTTCGGCGGCGTGGTCAGCAGCGGCGCGATCCGCCGCGACCCCGGGCACGAGACCAGCTCGTAGTCGGAGCGGCGGCCCGGCGGGTCGTGGCGGGCGAAGCGCCCACCGACCACCGCGATCTCACGGGTGCAGACCGGACAGGTGCGGCGGGGAGCAGACATGACCCCAGTGTCGCTCACCCGCCCGGCGCCACGACCACCCCGAAGGCCTCAGCGCGCGTCAGCCGGGACGTACGTGCCCCACACCTCCCGCAGCGCGTCGCACACCTCGCCGAGCGTGGCCCGCGCCGCGAGCGCGTCCTTCATCGGGTAGAGCACATTGGCCGTCCCCGGCTCGCTCCCGGCCGCCTTCTTCAGCGCCGACAGCGCCGCCCCCACGCCCGCCCGGTCCCGGTCGGCGCGCAGCCGGGCGAGCCGGTCGCGCTGGCGCTCCTCGATGGCCGGGTCCACGCGCAGCGGTTCGTACGGCTCCTCCGCGTCGATCCGGAACCGGTTCACGCCGACCACCACCCGCTCCCCCGCCTCCTGTTCGCGGGCGACGCGGTACGCGTTGCGCTCGATCTCGTCCTTCTGGAAGCCCCGTTCGATGGCGGCCACGGCGCCGCCCAGGTCCTCGACCCGGCGCATCAGGTCCACCGCCGCCTCCTCGACGGCGTCGGTCAGCGCCTCCACCGCGTACGAGCCCGCGAACGGATCGACGGTCGCCGTCACATCCGTCTCGTACGCCAGCACCTGCTGGGTGCGCAGCGCGAGCCGGGCCGAGGTGGCGGTGGGCAGGGCGATGGCCTCGTCGAAGGCGTTGGTGTGCAGCGACTGGGTGCCGCCGAGGACCGCCGCCAGCCCCTGGACGGCGACCCGGACCAGGTTCACCTCGGGCTGCTGGGCGGTGAGCTGGACGCCCGCGGTCTGGGTGTGGAAGCGCAGCATCTGCGACTTCGGATCGCGCGCTCCGAACTCCTCGCGCATCACCCGCGCCCAGATCCGGCGCGCGGCGCGGAACTTGGCGACCTCTTCGAGGAGCGTCGTACGGGAGACGAAGAAGAAGGACAGGCGCGGCGCGAAGTCGTCCACGCCCATGCCCGCCGCGAGGGCGGTGCGGACGTACGCGATGCCGTCCGCGAGCGTGAAGGCGATCTCCTGCGCGGGCGAGGCACCGGCCTCGGCCATGTGATAGCCGGAGATCGAGATCGTGTTCCACCTGGGCAGCTCGGCCCGGCAGTACTGGAAGATGTCCGCGGTGAGCCGCAGCGACGGCGCGGGCGGGAAGATGTACGTGCCGCGCGCGATGTA
Source organism: Streptomyces sp. NPDC019937 (assembly GCF_040631655.1). Lineage (NCBI taxonomy): Bacteria > Bacillati > Actinomycetota > Actinomycetes > Kitasatosporales > Streptomycetaceae > Streptomyces > Streptomyces sp. NPDC019937. The sequence goes on along the minus strand of NZ_JBEYAL010000007.1, from coordinate 159,473 downwards.
CTCCTTGAGGACGTCGTTCTGGATGGTGCCGGTGAGCCGGTCCCCCGGCACCCCCTGCTCCTCGGCGACGAGTTGGTACAGGAGCAGCAGCAGCGCGGCGGGCGCGTTGATCGTCATCGAGGTCGAGACCTGGTCGAGCGGGATGCCGTCGAACAGGATCCGCATGTCCTCGACCGAGTCGATGGCGACGCCCACCTTGCCGACCTCGCCGTGCGCGAGCGCCGCGTCGGAGTCGTAGCCCATCTGGGTGGGCAGGTCGAACGCGACCGACAGCCCGGTGGTGCCGTGCTCGATCAGCTGCCGGTAGCGGGCGTTGGACTCGGCGGCGGTGCCGAACCCGGCGTACTGACGCATCGTCCACGGACGGCCGGTGTACATCGACGGATAGACGCCACGGGTGAAGGGGTACGCGCCGGGCTCCCCCACACGGCCCCGTTCGCCATGGTCACGACCGGGTCCGTACACCGGCTCGATCGGGAATCCCGACTCCGACTCGCGCACCATGCGCCCCTGTCTTCTGGTGGCTTATATCTGCCCTTGTACCCATTCAGGGCCTTCTTCACAGCATGCGCCGATGTTCACCGCACGGCAGCCCCGGGCAACATTCCGGGCGACGAACCGGCGAAGAGGGGGATGTATGCACGGAAGATCGGTCGTCCGCACCGCGCTCGCCACGGCCGCCGCGGCGGCCCTCGTGGCGGGCTGCCGGGGCGAGGCGGTGACCCTGGACGGACAGCGACATACCAGAGCGGAGCCACGGGCGGGCGCGAGCACGGCGGGCGCGGCACCCCGCGCCCCGGCAGCCGCGCCGCGCCCGCACCGCACGTTCACCCACACCCCGCGGGCCACGCCGCACCGGGCCGCCCCGCCGCGCACCCGGGTGGCGGCGAAGCCGCGCACCGCGCCGCGGGTGGCCCCGCCCGTCGTCGCCTTCGGTAGCAGCGGCGAGCGGGTGCGCGAACTCCAGGCGCGGCTGCACCGGCTCGGGCACTTCGGCCGCAACCCGACCGGCTACTTCGGCACGGTGACCCGCGCGTCGGTCGCCTCGTACCAGCGCGCCCGCGGCCTGGCGGCCACCGGCTCGGTGGACGGCCGCACCTGGACGTCCCTGCGGTCCCGCACCACCGCGCCCACCCGCGACGAGCTGTACCCGCCGACCACCAACCCCCTGGCCAAGCCGGACTCGCGGTGCCTGACCGGGCGGGTGCTGTGCATCAGCAAGGGCAGCCGGACGCTGGCGTGGATGATCGACGGCCGGGTCGTGTCGGCCATGGACGTGCGGTTCGGCTCGCAGTACACGCCGACCCGGGAGGGGCTGTTCCAGGTCAACTTCAAGAGCCGGAACCACGTCTCGACGATCTATCACACGCCGATGCCGTACGCGATGTTCTTCAGCGGCGGCCAGGCCGTGCACTACTCGGCCGACTTCGCCGCCCGGGGCTACAGCGGCGCGTCGCACGGATGTGTGAACGTCCGCGACAAGAAGAAGATCGCCGCGGTCTTCGATCAGGTGAAGGCGGGCGACAAGGTCGTGGTCTACAAGTAGGCGCCGCTGTACGCCGCCGCGAAGAAAGCGAAGAAAGTGGCGCGGGCAGAGCCGGGGGAACGTGCTCTGCCCGCGCCGATGCGCGGAGCCGTCGGTACGGGGGGAACCTCGGCTCTCGCGCGGCCGATGACCAGTCGGCCCGTTTCTTACTGCGTCCCCCCTGAAAAAAACGTCACACCTGGATCCGGGACCCCTCAGGGAGCGCCGGATTTCGCGGGTTTCGTGGGCTCGGACTGCTGCGCGGAGGGGCTGCCGGAAGCACTGCCGGCGTGGCTGCCGGTGGCGCTGCCGGACGCGCTGCCGGACGGGGTGCCGGACAGGGTGTGCGACGAGGTGCCGGATGTGGTGGGTTCCGGGCTCGGCGTGCCGCCGTCGTCTCCGGAGGGCGTGCCGGAGGGCGGTGGGGGCGCGGGGTGGGAGGACCCGTCGTCGCCGCCCCCGGAATCGTCCGTGCCGTTGGTGCCGCTGCGCGGAACGGTGTCGGCGCCGACGAGCCGCACGCAGTAGTCATGGATGCCGGAGCGGCTGCCCGCCGCTCGCGTGAGCTTGTTCAGCGCGTTCTTGCCGACGGCCGGTCCGGTACCGGCCTCCGCCGCGAGGTAGCGGCGGCAGGCGCCCATGGCCCGCTGACCCTCGCCGTTGCCCCGCCCGGTGCCGGTCTTCCGGGCCCCGGGGGCGCCCTTCTCCCCCTTGCCGTGCTTGCCATGCCCCTTGTGCTTGCCGTGCTTGTCCTTGCCGTGGCCCTCGTCGCCGCCCGGTACGCCCCGGCCCTGGGGGCCCTCCGAGGTGCCGCCGCCGGTGTCGTCGGGCGCCGTGGACGAACCGCCGCCCCCGGAGATCTCCGGCCGCGCCGACTCCCCGGCGCCGGGGCCGGTGTCCGACACGCTCGCGCCGGGGCCGGGGGTGCCGTCGCCGTGCCCGAACGGCAGCACACCGGCCGCCGCCGCGACCGCGAAGCCGCTGAGCGTGCAGGCCGCCACCGCGGCCACCATGCCCGCGCGCAGCGGACGGCGCAGCCCGCGCCATCCGGTCCGGCGCGCGGCGGGGGCAGCGGCGGCCTCGTCCGATCGCGCTATGCGCGTCGACTCGGCGCCGACCTGGCCTTCCGCCGACATCGGAACCACCGTCGGCTTGGCCCGCGCGGCGCGGAACGCGGCCACCGCCGCCTCCTCGCCGGGGAGCGGGGCCGTGTCATCGGGGGCCGCGCCGTCCGGGCGGCGGGCCATCTGGGCCACGGCGCCGAGCACGGCCGCCAGCCGTTCCGCTTCGGCGTGCGGCCGATCGCTCCGGTCGTCGGGGGTGCCGTGCCGCCCCTCGACCGGTTCACCGCGAAGCAGCCGCTCCGCGGCCTTGTCATCCAGCCAGCTGTAGCGGTGGTCGTCGGCCATCACATGTCTTTCTGCGTTGGCGCGCCTGATTCCGTCACACCCGCGGACCTGGCCACCCCCGTCTCGCGCTGCCCGGGTATCCCGTCGAGCACGGGCGTGTCACCGAGCAGATCGGCCAGCCGCCGCAGACCGCGGTGGGCGGCGGTCCGTACCGCGCCCGGGCGCTTGCCGAGCACCGCGGCCGCGCTCTTGGCGTCCAGGCCGAGGACCACGCGCAGCACCACCGCCTCCGCCTGGTCCTGCGGGAGCTGGGCGATGAGGTTGAGCGCGCGGCCGGTGCCGAGGGCTTCCAGTGCCTCTCCGGCGGTGTCGGCCTCGGACGCCCGGGTCTCCAGCTCGGTCTCGTCACCGCCGATGACCGGGCGCCGGCCGCGCATCCGTATGTGGTCGAGGGCGCGGTTGCGGGCGATGCGGGCGGCCCAGCCGCGGAACCGGTCGGCGTCCCCGTCGAACCGCCCGAGGTCGCGGGCTATCTGCAGCCACGCCTCGGAGGTGATGTCCTCCGCGTCGGCGTCGCCGACCAGGGTGCGCACGTATCCGAGCAGGCGGGGGTGGACGCACCGGTACACGGTCCGGAAGGCGGTCTCGTCCCCACCTTGTGCCGCACACACGGCGGCGGTGAGTTCCGCGTCGTCCCCCTGCACGCTCTCTTCCTGCCCCACTCGGAGATCTGAGGTCCGCGATGGCGTCGCGGTGGGCTAGCCCTGACCGTAGGGAGGGTACGTCCCGGGCGGGTTCTGCGGCATGGCCGGGGGCGTCTGCGGGGCGCCGCCGTACGGGGACCCGCCGTACGGGGACGGGCCGGGCGCGCCGTACGGCGACGGGCCGCCCGGGGTGCCGGGCGCACCGCCCATCGGGCCACCGCCCATCGGGCCCATCGGTGCCATCTGCGGCGGCAGCGCGGCGCGCTGCTCCTGCATGGCGGTGATCTGACGGACCAGCAGCAGGGCGAGGATCGCGGCGGCGATCGTGATCACCATCGCGAAGATGCTGATGCCGAGGGCCGACTTCATGTCCTCGATCACGTCGCGCACCTCGCCGATGCCGCTGATGTCGCCGTGCTCCATCTGCGTCAGCCTCGTGTCGGCGGCCGTGTACTGCATGCTTCCCACCAGGCCGACGCCGATCGAGACCAGCAGCGTCACCCACCAGCCGTTGAGCAGCGCACGGTTGACCCGGTGCGGTCCCTGGGGGGAGCTGGCACGCCAGATGTCGTTGGCGATCTGCTTGGGGAACCAGAGGTTCACCACGGGGGTGAACCAGGACCCGGCGGCCCAGCCGGGGCTCATCCGGTGCTGGCCGGGCGCGAACGCCTCGGCGTTCAGCCGCAGCCGCCGGAACCAGATGGCCCACACGATCGTGGCCGGGATGGTGACCAGGGCGTTGAGGACCGACATGCCCAGATAGAAGTTGTCGGCGTCGTTGGCGTCGTCGACGGTCACGTCGCTGGTGTTGTCGAGCATGTCCGAGACGACCCCGTACTGGCCCCCGCGCCCGATCGTGACCAGGATCAGCGTGGGGATCATCAGGGCGAACAGCACGGTGAGCGTGGTGGACAGCCCGCGGCGCAGGTCGACGCCGCCGGTCGGCATGCCCATCGGCGGGGCGGCGGGATAGCCCCCGGGCCCGGCGGCCGGGGCCGGATGCTGCTGCAGCTGCTGCTGATAGGTGCCGCACGCCGCGCAGCGACCGTCGGGACCGACGGCGACGGCGCGGCAGTTCCCGCACGGATACATTTCTTGATCCCCCTGGGGACGTGGCCCGATCGGAACCACGCGAGAAAATAATCTGACCGCGCCCACAGCGCGGACCTGCACGTTACGGGCATCCGACCGGTCCCGTCCAGAGTCGGCCCAGGGCATGGACCCGCCCGGCGCGCCCGTAACGGTCAGGTTTCGGGTCCACGGCGGGTGTGACGTATCCGAAGCGTGCGACGCTATAAGGAGCAAGGGCCTTCACCGGCCCACGCTGGACGGCGGTCGGGGCCTCTCCTGTGGGGGGTGGCGGCCCCGGCCGTCCCTCCGCGCCCACCCCCTCACGCCGCTTTCTCGCGTGCCTTCCCGACCGCTCCCGTGCTGCTCAGACCCCCAGCCGGTCGGCGAGACGGGTGAAGGCGGACCAGGTCAGCGGGGGGTTTCCGGGGTTCCACAGGCGCTGGGAGAGCGCGGCGAGCGGCAGCCGGATGCCCTTGGCGACCTGCTGCTCGGTCTGGGCGCCGGGCTGATCGGACCAGACCGCGAAGCGGGCGCCGAGGACGCGGCTCGGGCCGGTCAGCTTTTTGTCGGAGATGGGCTGGGTCCCGCGCAGGGTGCCGGGAGTCCATTCGTCGTAGATGCGCTTGCCGGTGGGGTAAGAGAAGCCGTTGGGCTCGCCGAGCACGTAGTAGAGGTACTCGGAGTTGAGGTTCACCACGTTCCGGCCCTCGCGCAGATACTCCACGGGCGGCCGGGCGGGCCATTTGGTGCGGCCGGTCCAGTACTCGACCTGGATGTTCTTGTCGGGGGAGATCACGCCGCCGGTGAAGAAGCCGTCGTTCCACGCCTTGGGCTCCTTGCCGAGCGAGCGGGCGACCGCCGCCCGGTCGTTCAGCCAGCCGGTGGCCAGGTCCTGGACCGTGGCCTTCGAGCCGTACTTGCGCTGCGCTGCGGCGACGAGCTGCGGGAACGAGGCCTCGGGGTTCTTGACGGTGAGCGCCAGGTACTCGTCGGCGCCCAGATGCCAGTAGCGGCCGGGGAAGAGGGGAGCGTATTCGCGCATCAGCTGGTCCACGATCCGGGCGGAAGCCGGCTTGGAGATGTCCACGTCGCCCTGGAAGGAGGTGCCGCCCGCGTTGCGCAGCTGCAGCTCCGGGTGCTGCCGGATCACCGCGCCGAGGTGGCCGGGCGAGTCGATCTCGGGCACGACGGTGATGTGCAGCCGCTGTGCGAGCGCGACGATCTGCCGGACCTGGGCCTTGGTGAGGTGCCGCGCGGAGACGATCTCGGGGTGGGTATCGCTTTGGATACGAAATGCCTGGTCGTCCGAGAAGTGCAGGCCCAGCTGGTTGAGCTTGAGGTCGGCCATCTCGCGCAGCCGCGCCTCGATCCATCCGGCGGTGTAGAACTTGCGCGCGATGTCCAGGTTCAGCCCGCGCTGGGGGCGGTCGGGGCGGTCGTGGATGACGCCCTCGGGGAGCTTGCCGCCGGAAGCCAGGGCCTGTTTCACGGTCCGGGTGCCGTAGAAGACACCCGCGGTGGACGGGCCGGTCACGCGGGCGCTGCCCTTGCGGACGGTGAGCGTGTACCCCTCGGTGCCGCCGCCCTGACCGGCCACGACGGCGAGGGACAGATCACCGCGGTGCGGGGCGCCGGAGGCGGTGTGCAGCCCCAGCTCCCCGGCGATCATGCGGGCCTCGTCGGCCAGCGGGCCCCTGAGATCGGCGACCACCCGGCTGTTTGTGCCGGGCTTCCAGCCGGGTCCGGACCGCGGCGTGAACGCGCGGACGGAGGGGATCGTGCGGGGCGCGGCGGAGGGCGGCGGGGTGGTGGTGGGCGCCGCGGTGGTGCGGGTGGCCGCCGGGGAGCCGGTGGTGTGCTGCCGCGTGGGGAGGGTCGGCGCCCTGGGGGAGGCCGTGCCGTGGTGCGTGGACTGCGTCTGCTGGCAGCCGAGGCCGATCAGGACGACGGTCGCGGCGGCACCGGCGACGCCGCCGCGGAGGATGGCCGCCTTGGCGGCTCTGACGGGCAACCCCATGGCGCGCACCTCCTGGGTCGGGGCGGCACTGCTGTCTCCGTCACGCTCCTGTCTGTCACGCTCCTGTCTACTTCACGCCACAAAACGTCCCCCTACGAGTGAATTTACGCTCTCTCCGCCACACTGGCCTCTTCACATCGTTACCGTGTACTGCTCGCAACCCCAGCACACCTCCCCCACGCGCCCTGTGCGTCCCGCACGCCCCGTGTGTCCCCGCGCGCCCAAGGAGTCCACGCTGTCCAGGTCCAGCCCACGGTCCAGCCCCGGGTCCAGCCCCCGGTCCGGCCCCGGACCCCGTCCCAGGCCCAGCGGCACCGACGGCCTCGACCGGCTCAACCGCATGACCGCCGGCGCCGCCGAGGCGGCGCTGCTCTGCTGCTGCGGCAGCCGCCGCTGGGCCCGGCTGATCGCGGACCACCGCCCGTATCCCGATCTCGGCGCACTGCTGGCCGCCGGGGACGAGGCGAGCTACGACCTCAACCCCGCCGATCTCGCCGAGGCGCTGGCCGACGAGTCCATGACCGGCCATCCGCTGCCCGCCGAGCCCGGCGTCGGCTCACTGGCCGCGCACACCGCGTTACGCGCCGCGCACGCCGCGTACGAGCAGCGCTTCGGTCACGCCTTCGTGATCTGCCTGGACGGGCTGGCCCCCGACGAGACACTGGACCGGCTGCTGACCGGAATCCGGGACCGACTGGGGAACGAGCCCGAGGAGGAGCGGATCAACGCCGCCGAGGAGCTGCGCCGCATCGCCCGTGGGCGGCTCACCCGGCTGGCGGCGCCGGGCGCGCCCATGCCGGATATCGCCCGGTTCCGCCCGGCGTGAGCTGCCCACCCGTGCTTCTTTGATCACACCTGAGCCCCCCGCGCGAACCCTCCGACAGCACGTCGCTACGATGGCCAGGGCCGGTGGACCGTACCCGGCCGGGCCCGACCGACAGTCAAGCCGGCAGGCCCCAGTCCCCGCTTCCGGAGGGTTTTCCGTGCCGGCTGGAACGCTGTACCGCGGCCGGGAAGGAATGTGGTCCTGGGTGGCTCATCGAGTCACCGGCGTCCTCATCTTCTTCTTCCTGTTCGTGCATGTCCTGGACACTTCGCTCGTCCGTGTGTCCCCCGAGGCCTACGACGACGTGGTCGCCACGTACAAGACGCCCATCGTGAACGTGATGGAGTACGGCCTGGTGGCCGCCATCCTGTTCCACGCCCTCAACGGCCTGCGCGTCATCGCCGTGGACTTCTGGTCGAAGGGCCCGAAGTACCAGCGGCAGATGCTGTGGTCCGTCGTCGGTATCTGGGTCGTGCTCATGGCCGGTGCCTTCTACCCGGTCCTGCAGCACACGCTGCGCACACTGTTCGGGAGCTGACGCACATGTCCGCCGAGACCACCAACCCGTCGACCGACGCGGTCAGCGCGTACGACGTGGACCACCCGGCCCCGGTCATCGAGCCGCCGCGGGCCCGTACCCGTAAGACGCCCAAGACGACCCGTACCAACTTCGAGATGTACGGCTGGCTCTTCATGCGCCTGTCCGGCATCGTGCTGGTCGTCCTCGTCCTGGGCCATCTGCTGATCCAGCTGGTGCTGGACGGCGGTGTCACCAAGATCGGCTTCGCCTTCGTGGCCGGCCGGTGGGCCTCCCCGTTCTGGCAGGCATGGGATCTGATCATGCTGTGGCTCGCCACGCTGCACGGCGCGAACGGCCTGCGCACGATCATCAACGACTACGCGGAGCGGGACAACACCCGCCTGTGGCTGAAGGGGCTGCTGTACACGGCGGCCGGATTCACCATCGTGCTCGGCACTCTGGTGATCTTCACCTTCGACCCGAACATCCGCTAGGCCCCGGGGCTGAGGTATCCACTCATGAAGATCCACAAGTACGACACCGTCATCGTGGGCGCCGGCGGCGCCGGCATGCGCGCGGCCATCGAGTCGACCAAGCGCAGCCGTACGGCGGTGCTCACCAAGCTGTACCCCACCCGCTCCCACACCGGCGCCGCCCAGGGCGGCATGGCCGCCGCCCTCGCGAACGTCGAGGAGGACAACTGGGAGTGGCACACCTTCGACACGATCAAGGGCGGCGACTACCTGGTCGACCAGGACGCCGCCGAGATCCTGGCGAAGGAGGCCATCGACTCGGTCCTCGACCTGGAGAAGATGGGCCTGCCGTTCAACCGGACCCCGGACGGCACGATCGACCAGCGCCGCTTCGGCGGCCACAGTCGTAACCACGGCGAGGCCCCGGTCCGCCGGTCCTGCTACGCCTCGGACCGCACCGGCCACATGATCCTCCAGACGCTGTACCAGAACTGCGTCAAGGAGGGCGTGGAGTTCTACAACGAGTTCTACGTCCTGGACCTCCTGATGACCGAGGTCGACGGGGTCAAGCGCACCGCGGGTGTCGTGGCGTACGAGCTGGCCACCGGCGAGCTGCACGTCTTCCAGGCGAAGGCCGTCGTCTTCGCCTCCGGCGGCTGCGGCAAGTTCTTCAAGGTGACCTCCAACGCCCACACCCTCACCGGTGACGGCCAGGCGGTCGCCTACCGGCGCGGGCTGCCGCTGGAGGACATGGAGTTCTTCCAGTTCCACCCGACCGGCATCTGGCGCATGGGCATCCTGCTGACGGAGGGCGCCCGCGGTGAGGGCGGCATCCTCCGCAACAAGGACGGCGAGCGCTTCATGGAGAAGTACGCGCCGGTCATGAAGGACCTCGCCTCCCGCGACGTGGTCTCCCGCTCCATCTACACGGAGATCCGCGAAGGCCGCGGCTGCGGTCCCGAGGGCGACCACGTCTTCCTCGACCTGACCCACCTGCCGCCGGAGCAGCTGGACGCCAAGCTGCCGGACATCACCGAGTTCGCGCGCACCTACCTGGGCATCGAGCCGTACACCGACCCGATCCCGATCCAGCCGACCGCGCACTACACGATGGGCGGCATCCCGACCAACGTCGAGGGCGAGGTGCTCTCCGACAACGACACCGTCGTGCCGGGGCTCTACGCCGCGGGCGAGGTCGCGTGCGTGTCCGTGCACGGCGCCAACCGGCTGGGCACCAACTCGCTGCTCGACATCAACGTGTTCGGCCGCCGCGCGGGCATCGCCGCCGCCGAGTACGCCGCCACGGCCGACTTCGTCGAGCTCCCCGAGGACCCGGCCGGGTTCGTCCGCGACCAGGTCGAGAACCTGCGCGACGCCACCGGCACCGAGCGGGTCACCGAGGTGCGCCGGGCGCTGCAGGAGACCATGGACAAGAACGTCATGGTCTTCCGCACCGAGCAGACGCTCAAGGAGGCCGTCGAGGAGATCGGCAGCCTGCGCGAGCGCTACAAGAACTGCTCCGTCCAGGACAAGGGCAAGCGGTTCAACACCGACCTGCTGGAGGCCATCGAGCTGGGCAACCTGCTCGACCTGGCCGAGGTCATGGCCATCTCCGCGCTGGCCCGCAAGGAGTCGCGCGGCGGCCACTACCGCGAGGACTACCCGAACCGCGACGACGTCAACTTCATGCGGCACACCATGGCGTACCGAGAGGTGGGCGCGGACGGCTCCGAGTCCATCCGCCTCGACTACAAGCCGGTCGTGCAGACCCGCTACCAGCCGATGGAGCGTAAGTACTGATGAGCACCCCCACGCTTGAGAAGTCCGACAAGGCCCCGGAGCCGGCCGACGCCACCGCCGCGCACACGATCACGGTCACCTTCCGGATCCGGCGCTTCAACCCGGAGGTCGCGGCCGAGTCGTACTGGGAGGACTTCCAGCTCGACATCGATCCCAAGGAGCGCGTCCTCGACGGCCTCCACAAGATCAAGTGGGACCACGACGGCACCCTGACCTTCCGCCGTTCCTGCGCCCACGGCATCTGCGGCTCCGACGCCATGCGGATCAACGGCCGCAACCGGCTGGCCTGCAAGACGCTGATCAAGGACATCAACCCGGAGAAGCCCATCACGGTCGAGGCCATCAAGGGCCTCACGGTCCTCAAGGACCTGGTCGTGGACATGGACCCGTTCTTCCAGGCCTACCGCGATGTGATGCCCTTCCTGATCACGACGGGCAACGAGCCGACGCGGGAGCGCCTGCAGTCCGCCGAGGACCGCGAGCGCTTCGACGACACCACCAAGTGCATCCTGTGCGCCGCGTGCACCTCCTCGTGCCCGGTGTTCTGGAACGACGGCCAGTACTTCGGCCCGGCGGCGATCGTCAACGCGCACCGCTTCATCTTCGACTCGCGCGACGAGGGCGGTGAGCAGCGGCTGGAGATCCTGAACGACAAGGACGGCGTCTGGCGCTGCCGCACCACCTTCAACTGCACCGACGCGTGCCCGCGTGGCATCGAGGTCACCAAGGCCATCCAGGAGGTGAAGCGCGCGCTGATCACGCGTCGCTTCTGAGCCGCCCGCAGGTCTGCTCGTGACGGGCCCGCCCCCTTTGCCCGGGGGCGGGCCCGCCGCGTTTTCACGCCCGTTGAACGCCCGCCGCGACCCCGACGTACCTCCTGGGGAAGAGGGTGGATGGGGCACGTTCATCAAGGGGTGAAAGCGTGACCGGCACGCAGGAGCGCGGCGCTGAGGAACGAATCGGCCGGCCCATGAGCGACAGCCGCCCGTTAAGTGATGAACTCGCATGGCGCGGCGGGCTGGATCCGGTGCGCGCCACCCGCATCGGGCTGCAACTGCTCGCCGTCCTCGACTCCGCCCATCGCGCGGGCATCGTGCACGGTGACATCAGCCCCGCGCGGGTCCTGCTGCGCTCGGACGGCGAGGTCGTCCTCTCCGGTTTCGGCCATGTCGGCGCCGAGCCGTCGCGGCAGGTCACCGACCCCGCGTACGCCTCCCCCGAGCAGGCGCGCGGCACCGGCGCCTGCGCCGCGTCCGACCTGTGGGCGCTGGGCGCGGTCCTGTTCGCCATGGTCGAGGGCCGCCCGCCGCACCGGGGCCGGGACTCACCGGAGGAGACGCTGCGGGTCATCCGCGAGGAGCCCGTGCCGCCCCCGCCGCACGCCGGACCGCTGGTCCAGGTGATCCACGGGCTGCTGCGCGACGATCCGCGGGAGCGGCTGACCGCACCGGTCGTACGGCGCGCACTGGAGCGCATCCTCAACGAGGGCGAGCCCGTAGCGATCCGTGCCGCGCCGCGCATGCCGTGGCTGCGCAACACCTACGAGGCGTGGTTCCCCTCTGCGCGGCGCGGTGGCGGGAACGGCGACGGGCGCGGGAGCGGGAACGGCGACAGGCGCGGCGACGGGCGCGGGGGCCGCAGAGCCGGCCCGCTCGCGCTGGCCATCGCGACCCTGGTCCTCGGAACGGCGGCCTCCGTGCTGGCCCTGGTCACCACCAGCGGCCTGACCGGAGGCGACGACCGCGCCTCCGACACCTCCCCCTCCGCCCCACCACCGGGCGGGGCCGCCCCGAGCCTGCCGCGCGAGGACCCGCCGCCCTCCACCCCGGGGGACTCGGCCCCGCCCGGGTCGTCCGCCCCCGGCCAGCCCCCGCCTTCCTCGTCCGCTCCCCCGCCCGCCGGCTCCGGCGGCGGCGCCTACCCCGGCCCCGACGACCCGCCGCCGTCCGGCTACTACCGCTACACCAGCGATTCGGGCGGGTTCTCCATCGACCTCCCCAAGGGCTGGAAGCAGGTCGAGAGCGGCTCCCGCTTCCACATCAAGTTCACCGCCGAGGGCGACGACCGCAATCTGGTGGTGACCTTCGGGAAGGGCCCCGAACAGGACCCCGTCGACGGCTGGAAGCGCCTGATCCCGACGATCGAGAAGCTCTACCCCGGCTTCCAGCGGATCGACGACATCCGCCGGGTCGACTACCGCGGCTGGAAGGCCGCCGACATGCAGTGGACCACCGCGGTCGGGAAGGAGCACCTGCGCACCTTCGGCCGCGGCTTCCTGGTCGGCGACGGCCGGGGCTTCTCCATCCGGTGGACGACACCGGCGGACGACTGGAACGCCAAGGAGAACAAGCAGGCCCTCGGGATCTTCCTCGGTTCGTTCGAGCAGACCAAGGGCTCGAAGGACACGAAGGAGGGCTCGTAGAAGGCCCGCTCGTACGGCCAGCTCGCTACTGATCAGGCGCGGGTCGAGGCCAGCTCGACGACGGTGACGTCCGGCGGCGCGCCGACCCGCACCGGCGGGCCCCAGGCGCCCGCGCCGCGGGTGACGTAGAGCTGGGTGTCGCCGTACCGCTCCAGCCCCGCCACGGTGGGGTTGGCCAGCTCCGCGACGTAGTTGCCGGGCCACAGCTGCCCGCCGTGCGTGTGGCCGGACAGCTGGAGGTCGACGCCGCGCTCGACCGCGTCGTCGATCACCACCGGCTGATGGGCGAGCAGGACGGACGCCCGCGCCCGGTCGCGGCCGCCGAGCGCCCGCTCGAAGTCGGGCCCCTGCCCCTCGTCCTCGCCCGCCACGTCGTCGACCCCGGCGAGGTCGAACCAGGGCAGCTCGACGCGCTCGTTCTCCAGGGGACGGACGCCGAGTTCGCGGACGTGGTCGACCCACTCCCGGGCGCCGGAGAAGTACTCGTGGTTCCCGGTGACGAAGAAGCTCCCGAGCCGGCCGCGCAGCCCGCGCAGCGGCTCGGCGGCCGGGCCGAGGTCCGCGACGCTGCCGTCCACGAGGTCGCCGACGACGGCGATGAGGTCGGGGTTCGTGCGGTTGATCGTCTCGACGACGCGCCGGGTGTGCGAGCGGCCGAGGACCGGGCCGAGGTGGATGTCGCTGACGACGGCGATCCGGAAGCCGTGCGCGCGGCGCGGCAGCTTGGCGAGCGGCACGGTGACCCGCCTGACCCGCGGGCCGCGCAGCACGGTGTACGTCCCGTACCCGACCGTCCCGGCGGCCGCCGCGGTGGCGCCCGCGGCCACGGTCCGTGCGACGAACAGCCGCCGCGACGGCGTACGGACCGGTTCGGGGCTCTCGGGTGTCTCGGGCGCCTCGGGTGTCTCGGGCGCCTCGGGCGCCTCCATCGTCATGGCGGCCGCACCTCCCGGCGCGGCCGCGGGCACCGGGGCCGGGGCGGGCGCGGGAGGGGAGGCGGGCGCGGGGGCCGGGGCGGGGGCGGTTCCGGCGGTGGCGCGGCGCTTCAGCCAGGCGCTCAGGAGGGGGCGTACCGCCTCGCCGACCAGCAGGGCCAGGGTCAGATACAGCAGCAGCGCGAGCCACAGATACCCCGGCCAGGCGAGCACCCGCTGGACCGGGAAGGGCACCCCCCGTACGCCCCGCGACCAGGGCCCCGACGCTGATCAGCGGGAGCGCGAAGGCCGCCGCCGTGCCCGTACGGCGTGCCCGTCCGCCGGGCGCCGTGGTGTCGCGGACCAGCCGCCGCCACACGTACCAGTGCACGCCGACGAGCAGACCGACGACGGCCAGTGCGATCAGGACGAAGAGCACGACCATCCCCGGTCCTCCCCTATGCGGCTATGCGGCTATGCGACTGTGCGGCTTGCGTGCGGCTTGCGGCTCTGTGCGGCTTGCGGCTGTGCGGCGATCTGGACGGCTACTCTTCGGCGTCATCTCGGCGCAGAGCGCGCAGTCCGCGCAACCCGATCACCCCGATGGCCGTCCCCAGGAGAAAGGACGTAATCGCGAGGAGCAGGTGCACCCAAAAGTACGCGGTGGGGTCGCCGGCGTCGTCGAAAGCGAGTCCGCTGGCGTCCTTCCACAAGTTCTTGACAAAGGTGAACCAGATGACCCAGCTCCAGACCCCGAAGGCGAGCAGGAACCAGGACACGGGGCGGCTGAGCTTCATGGTCTCCAGTATGGATACCCCCGCCCGTACCTCCACGCGGGGGTCCACCACCCGGAAGACGGCGGTGCTTTCGCCGTCCGGCGCGGCTGCGGGTACGTTCACAGACGTGCCGATCTCTTCGAACACCTTCCCGTCGCGAGGCGCCGCCGCGCCGCTGGCCATCACCGCCGCACTGTTGCTGTCCACCCTGCTGTCCACCTCCCCCGCGCTCGCCGCCGACGACCCGGGCAGCGCCCAGGGAGCCGAGGCAGCGCAGCCTCCCGCCCGGATGTCCACGGTGGGCGGGGCGCGGCTCGGCCGCCCCGGCACCCAGGTGGATCCGAAGCGGGGCGCGCCCGCGCTGCCGAGGGACCTGAGCGGTAAGTCCTGGATGGTGGCCGACGCCGAGTCGGGCGCTGTGCTGGCCTCGCACAACGCCCACTGGCAGCTGCCTCCCGCGAGCACGCTGAAGATGCTGTTCGCGGACACGGTGCTGCCGAAGTTCCCCAAGACGCAGAAGCACACGGTGCGGATGTCCGACCTGGCCGGGATGGGCGCGGGCAGCAGCCTGGTCGGCGTGAAGGAGAACCTGAGCTACACGGTGCACGACCTGTGGCTGGGCGTCTTCCTGCGCTCGGGCAACGACGCGGTGCACGTGCTGTCCGCGATGAACGGCGGCGTCCCGGCGACCGTGCGGGACATGCAGGCGCACGCCAAGCAGCTGAACGCGCTGGACACGCACGTCGTCACGCCGGACGGTTATGACGAGGACGGCCAGTACAGCAGCGCGTACGACCTCACGCTGTTCGCCCGGTCCGGGCTGCAGAAGGCGGACTTCCGGGAGTACTGCTCGACGGCGACCGCTCAGTTCCCGGGGGAATACAAAAAGGACAAAAAGGGCAAGAAGGTCCGCATGAGCTTCGGGATCCAGAACACCGACCGCCTGCTGACCGGCATCGACGTCAAGCCCTACAAGGGGCTGGCGGGGGTCAAGAACGGCTATACGAGCAAGGCGGGCTCCACCTTCACCGGTGTGGCCCAGCGCGGCAAGCGGGTGCTGTTGGTCACGGTCATGAACCCGCAGAAGGCGGAGCCCTACGGGGTCTACAAGGAGACGGCGAAGCTGCTCGACTGGGGATTCAAGGCGGCGGACTCGGTGAATCCGGTCGGCACCCTCGTCCGCCCCGGTCCGGCGGGCCTGGACCAGAGCAATGCCTCGGCGGGCGGCGCGAAGAAGGGGCACGAGCACGCCCAGGCGGCCGTCTCGGGCGGCGCTGCCTCCGGCGGCATGTGGACGGCGGCCGGGATCGCGGCCGGTTCGCTGGCCGTGCTGGGCGCGGTGGCGTACGCGGTGCACCGCCGCTGGCCGCGCCGGGGCTGACGGAGGGCGCCCGCCCCGGGCGCCGTACGACGGACGAGTCGTCAGGCCGCCGAGCGGCCGGGCCCTTCGGCCCGGCCGTTCGGCCCGAGCGTGTCCGTATCGGATTCGGCGGTCTTCTCACCGGCCCCCTTTTCCTTCCCCTTCCCCTTCTCCGGCTCCTTCTCCGGCCCCTTCCCCTTCTCCGGCTCCTTCTCCGGCTCCTTCTCCTCGCCCAGCTCTTCGGCAGCCGATCCGGTGGCGGTCCAGGCGGCGCAGTAGAGCGTGAGCTTCGCGGTGAAGTTGATCCACAGCAGCAGCGCGATGGGCACGCCGAACGCCCCGTACATGCTCTTGGCCGCCACCCCTTGCAGATAACTGCTCAGCAGCAGCTTCAGCAGTTCGAAGCCGATCGCGCCGATGAGCGCCGCGACCACGACCCTCCGGCGCGACGGCTCGACCCTGGGCAGCCAGGTCAGGACGTAGCACAGCAGCAGGAAGTCGGCCGCGACAGCGATCAGGAACGCGGCGATGCGCAGCAGCCAGCCGCCCACCCCGTACTCGGGGATGTGGAGGAGCTGCGTCACCCGGTTGACGACGGTGACGGCGAGCGTCGAGATGGCGAACGAGCCGACGGCGACGCCGCCCAGGCCGATGAGCACCAGCCCGTCCTTGAGCTTGCGCACCACGGGATTGCTGCCGGGGTCCTCGTCCAGCTCCCAGACGGCGCGCAGGCATTCGCGCAGCGAGCCCACCCACCCGATGCCGGTGAACAGCAACAGGGCACCCGCGACGATCCCGATGGTCCCGGCGTTCTGGATGAGACCGCTCAGATCGAGCTGACCGGAGATGCCGGGGATCTGCTGGGCGAGCTTCCGCTGCAGCTGATGCATCTGCGAGTCGGTGAGCGTCGCGGCGCCGACGGCCGCTCCCACGGTGACGAGGGGGAAGAAGGCCAGAAAGCTGATGAAGGTGATCGCGGCGGCCAGGCGGGTCCAGTGGACGCGTTCCAGCCGTTCGTAGGAACGCCAGGCGTGGGTGCGCATCACCCGGGCGAGGGCGGGGCCGATGAGCGGCAACCGGGTCAGCCAATCCATGATCAACAACTACCCTTCCGCCGATTTTTACTCCTCGGCGGCGGGTTCCCGTTTCTCCGCTACTCCACGACTCCGTTACTCCACTTCGCCGAGCGCCCTTTCGGCCGAGGCGCACGCCCGGAGCTGCCAGGGCTCAGCGGGGCTCACCAGGGGGAGGGGGTGGCCGGGCGGGTGAGATCGACCTGACGGGGCACCAGGGGGGAGCCCCCCTCCGACGGTTCGCCCGAACCGAAGGGGTATTCGCGGTCGAGCCGCCACACCCCGTCCGCCCCCTGCTCGTACAGCGCGAAGCCGTTGATCGTCCAGGCCGCCTCGAAGTCCTGCAGCTCCGCGAACGCCCGGTCCATCGCGTCCTCGTCGATGCCGTGCGCGACGGTGACGTGCGGGTGGTACGGGAACTGCAGCTCACGGGCGCACGGCCCGTGCGCAGCCCGGATCCGCTCCTGCAGCACCATGCACTCGTCCGCGCCTTCGACGACCTGGACGAAGACGACGGGCGAGAGCGGACGGAAGGTGCCCGTCCCCGCCAGCCGCATCGGGAAAGCCCGTCCCTCGGCCGCGACCTGGGCCAGATGGTCCTCGACGGCGGGCAGCGCCGCGGCCTCGACCTCGGTCGGCGGGAGGAGGGTGACATGCGTGGGGATGCCATGAGCGGCCGGGTCCCCGAAGCCCGCGCGCCGCTCCTGGAGGAAGCTGCCGTACGGCTCCGGGACCGCGATCGAAACGCCGAGCGTTACGGTCCCCACTGCGTTCTCCCTCCTGGCCCTCCCGGGCTGCTGGGCTTCAGTCCGCTGCACCGATGCCAGTGTGGCGGCTGTGCCGCCTTCGCGGCTGGATTCCTCGATTCTTCGGCGCACGGGCCGAAGAACCCCCTGGTCAGGGGCGGAAAGCGGTACACTCCGTCGGCGGCCGCCGAGGCGGCGCCCACGGTGGACGCCCGCCCTTGGCGCCCCCCGTTCGACGCCCCGTTCGACGCCCCGGTCGGCACCCGCCCGGACGCTCAGCGCGTCGCGGGCAGGAATCCCACCTTGTCGTAGGCGAGCGCCAGCGTCTCGGCGGCGACGGCACGGGCCTTGTCCGCCCCCTTGGCCAGGATTCCGTCCAACGTCCCCGGGTCCGCCAGGTATTCCTGGGTCCGCTCGCGGAACGGCGTCACCCACTCGACCAGCACCTCGGCCAGGTCGGTCTTGAGCGCGCCGTACCCCTTGCCCTCGTACCGGGTCTCCAACTCCGCGATGGAGCTGCCGGTGAGGGTGGAGTAGACGGTCAGCAGATTGCTGACGCCGGGCTTCTTCTCCTCGTCGAAGCGGATCTCGGTCTCCAGGTCGGTGACCGCGCTCTTGATCTTCTTCGCGGAGACCTTCGGCTCGTCGAGGAGGTTGATGATGCCCTTGGGGGTGGAGGCCGACTTGCTCATCTTGATCGTCGGGTCCTGGAGATCATAGATCTTCCCGGTCTCCTTGACGATGAACGGAGCGGGGACGGTGAAGGTCTCGCCGAAGCGGCCGTTGAACCGGTCCGCGAGGTCGCGGGTCAGCTCGATGTGCTGGCGCTGGTCCTCGCCGACCGGGACGTGGTTGGCCTGGTAGAGCAGGATGTCCGCGACCTGGAGGATCGGGTACGTGAAGAGGCCGACGGTCGACCGGTCGGCACCCTGCTTGGCCGACTTGTCCTTGAACTGGGTCATGCGGGAGGCCTCGCCGAAGCCGGTGAGGCAGTTCATCACCCAGCCGAGCTGGGCGTGCTCGGGCACATGGCTCTGGATGAAGAGCGTGCAGCGGTCCGGGTCGAGGCCGGAGGCGAGCAGCTGGGCTGCGGCGAGCCGACTGTTGGCTCGCAGCTCCGCCGGATCCTGCGGCACGGTGATCGCGTGCAGGTCGACGACGGTGTAGAACGCGTCGTGGGTCTCCTGCAGCGCGACGTACTGCCGGATCGCACCGAGGTAGTTCCCGAGGTGGAACGAGCCTGCGGTGGGCTGGATACCGGAGAGCGCACGGGGACGATCAAGGGCCATGCCACCCATTCTCTCAGGTGTGGAACCAGAGTCGGTCCGCCGGTGTATCAAAGGTGTGAGGACTCGTGAGGGGGCGCGGGAGGGGGACCTCGTCGCGCAAGACGCAAGGCAAGACGCAGGGCAAGACGCAGGGCAGGAATCAGGGCAGGAGGCGGCGGGGCCGGATGCGGCCGTGATCGCTCGGGTGCGGGCCGGGGAGACCGAGGCGTATGCCGAGCTGGTGCGTGCCCATGCGCCGATAGCGCTGCGTACCGCCGCGCTGATGGGTGCGGGCGCGGATGCCGAGGATGTGGTGCAGGACGCCTTCGTGAAGGCGTATCTCGCGCTGGGCACCTTCCGGGGTGACGCGGCCTTCCGGCCGTGGCTGCTGCGGATCGTCGCCAATGAGACGCGGAACGCGGTGCGCTCGGCGCGTCGGCAGCAGACCGCGGTCGACCGCGAGGGGGCGATGACCGGAGCCGATCCGGCGATACCGGAGAGCGCGGATCCGGCGGCCGTGGCGCTCGCGGACGAGCGGCGGGCGCGGCTGATGGCCGCGCTGGAAGAGCTGAGCGAGCCACAGCGGTGGGTGGTCACCTACCGCTATCTGCTGGATCTGGACGAGGCGGAGACGGCGGCGGCCCTGGGCTGGCCGCGCGGCACGGTGAAGTCGCGGCTGAGCCGCGCGCTGCGGCGGCTGGAGCTGCTGCTGGAAGCGGACGAGGTGACCCCGCCCGGTGAGGGGCCGGGGCGGGCACGGCAGGGAGGCATAGGGGATGGACGGGGAAGGGCTGCCCGGCGAGCTGCGGGCGCTCGGGCGCGCGCTGGAGGGGCCACGGCCCGCCGACCCACCGGCGGGCGGCCCTCAGGAGGACGGCCCCCAGGCGGGCGGCCCCCTGGCAAACAGCGTGCCGTCGGCGAGCGGCGAGACGATGGCCGAGCGGGTGCTGGCCCGGATCGTGGGCATGCCGGATCGGGCGGCGCCCGGTGACCGCATCCATGAGGAGCAGTGGTGGCAGGAGCTGCCCGGGCTCGAGGCCGGGCAGGGGCCCACAAGCGCCCCCGGCCGGTCGGCGGACCGGCGGCGCGACGCGCCGCCCTCGCCCCGTCCGCCTCAAGCCTGACCCCGGCGGTTCGACGCTCGGCTCGCCGGTCACGGAGCACACCCCCACCCTGGGTGGTGTCGCAGCTTCTCGGTGGCGTCCCAGAGCGGAGTCACAGAGCGGTGTCCCAGCACGGTGTCACAGAGCAGTGCCCCCAGCACGGTGCCCCAGCACGGTGTCCCGGCACGGTGTCCCGGAACGGAGGACGTCTTGACCTCGACCGACCGCCCCTCGGAGCGCGCCATCGCGGCCGCCGAGGCCCACAGCGCGCACAACTACCATCCGCTTCCGGTCGTCGTCGCCTCCGCCGAGGGGGCGTGGATGACCGATGTGGCGGGCCGCCGGTATCTGGACCTGCTCGCCGGATATTCCGCGCTCAACTTCGGGCACCGCAACCGGCGGCTGATCGACGCCGCCAAGGCGCAGCTGGAGCGGGTCACGCTCACCTCGCGCGCGTTCCACCACGACCGGTTCGCCGCCTTCTGCGCGGAGCTGGCGGCGCTGTGCGGGATGGAGACGGTGCTGCCCATGAACACGGGCGCGGAGGCGATCGAAACGGCGATCAAGACCGCCCGCAAATGGGGCTACCGCGTCAAGGGCGTGCCGGACGGGCGGGCCAGGATCATCGTCGCGGACAACAACTTCCACGGCCGTACGACCACGATCATCAGCTTCTCCACCGACCCGGAGGCCCGCGCGGACCACGGCCCGTACACCCCGGGGTTCGACATCGTGCCGTACGGCGATCTGGCGGCGATGGAGGCGGCGCTCGACGCCGGGGCCGGGGAGACGGTCGCCGTGCTGCTGGAGCCCATCCAGGGCGAGGCGGGGGTGCTGGTGCCGCCACCCGGATATCTGGCCGGGGTGCGCGAGCTGACCCGGGTGCGGGGCGTGCTGTTCATCGCCGATGAGATCCAGTCGGGCCTGGGCCGCACCGGGAAGACCTTCGCCTGCGAGGACGAGGGCGTCGTTCCGGATGTCTATGTGCTGGGCAAGGCGCTGGGTGGCGGGGTGGTGCCGGTGTCGGCGGTGGTGTCCTCCGCCGAGGTGCTGGGCGTCCACCGCCCCGGTGAGCACGGCTCGACCTTCGGCGGCAATCCGCTCGCCTGCGCGGTCGCGCTGGAAGTGATCGCCATGCTGCGGACCGGGGAGTTCCAGGGGCGCGCGGCCGAGCTGGGCGAGCATCTGCACCGGGAGCTGGCGCGGATGGCCCGCGGTGGGGCGGTGGAGGAGGTGCGGGGGCGCGGGCTGTGGGCCGGTGTGGACATCGAGCCGTCGCGCGGCACCGGGCGGCAGATCTCCGAGCGGCTGATGGACCGCGGGGTGCTGGTCAAGGACACCCATGGGTCCACCATCCGGATCGCACCGCCCCTGGTGATCGGCAAGGAGGATCTGGACTGGGGCCTGGACCAGCTCAGGGCGGTGCTGGCGGAATGAGGCGTACTGACGGAATGAGGCGTGCTGACGGAGCGGCCCGAGGCCGCACATCGCTGTGGCGCCGCTTAAAGGATCACGTGTGGCACAAAGCGCGCGTACTCGTCCGTGATCAGCCCGGCCGACTCCCGGATGCCGAGCCCCGCGGGCTCGTCCTCCACCACCCACGCCCCGAGCACGACGCGGTTGCCGTCGATGTCGGGCAGCGGGGCCAACTCCTGGTAGCAGCAGGCCTCGTCCCGGACGACGGGCTCCGCGCCCGGCTCGTGCACGGTGACGCCCGCGCCCTCCCGGCCGAGCAGCGGCTTGGCCACGTAGCCGGTGGTGCGGGCCAGTTCGCGGGGCCCGTCGAGGTAGGCGGGCAGCAGGTTGGGGTGGCCGGGGTACAGCTCCCACAGGATGGCCAGCAGTGCCTTGTTGGACAGCAGCATCTTCCAGGCGGGCTCGATCCACAGGGTGGAGCCGGTGCCCCCGCCGTTGTCGATCGTGTCCAGCACATGGGGGCCGAATTCGTCGGTGACCAGCCACTCCCAGGGGTAGAGCTTGAAGCAGCCGCGGATGAAGCGGTGCCGCAGGTCCACGAAGCGCCCGGAGAGCCGTTCCCAGCCGATGTCCTCCATGGAGATCGCCTCGGTCCGCAGCCCCGCCTGTTCGGCCGTCTCCCGCAGGTAGGCGACGGTCATCAGGTCCTC
Organism: Streptomyces sp. NPDC019937; assembly: GCF_040631655.1. Lineage (NCBI taxonomy): Bacteria > Bacillati > Actinomycetota > Actinomycetes > Kitasatosporales > Streptomycetaceae > Streptomyces > Streptomyces sp. NPDC019937. The sequence goes on along the minus strand of NZ_JBEYAL010000007.1, from coordinate 137,400 downwards.
GCCCAGCTCGTCCCCGGCCGAGTGGGCGAAGTACAGGGGCACGCCCGGCGGCAGCAGGGCGGCCTGGTGCCGCCAGGCGTCGACCAGCCGCTCGTGCAGCGAGTTCCACTGGTCGGCGCCGGGGAAGCGGTCCTCCATCCAGAACCACTGGGCGCTCGCGGCCTCCACCAGCGAGGTGGGCGTGTCCGCGTTGTACTCCAGCAGCTTCGCCGGGCCCGGACCTCCGTCGTACCGCAGGTCGAACCGGCCGTAGACGCTGGGTTGTTCGGCCCTCCGGCGCCAGGACTCGGCGACCAGCTCGGCCACCCGCGGATCCTCGATGCCGAGGTCGGCGAAGCGGTCGGCGTCGACGATGTGGGCGGCCGCCTCCAGACACATCCGGTGCAGCTCCTCGACGACCTCCTCCAGCGCCTCGACCTCGGGCAGCGTGAAGGCGTAGTAGGCGCTCTCGTCCCAGTAGGGGCGCAGCGAGCCGTCCGGGTAGCGGGTCAGGGGGTAGATGACCCCCTGCTCCTCGACCGTTGTCTGCCAGTCGGGGCGGGGGTCGATGGTGTGACGCTTCATCGGGTCGCCGTCCGGTCAGCCGCCGCCGGATCCCGAGCAGCCGAACCCGCCGCGGTCGGCCGCCTGGCTCTTGCTGAAGGTGCCCTCGTCGGCCCAGCGGCCGTCGACGTCCGGGTCGTAGTACCAGTCGCCGTCGGCCCGTTTGGTGGTGCCGCGGCTGCTCTTCTTCTTGCCGCCCGTGGAGCTCGAAGAGCTTTTGCAGGCGCTGGAGTCGACGATGCGGTAGCCCCTGACCGCGTCGTAGCTGTCCGGGTCGACACAGCGCTTGTCGGGCTCCGATCCGCAGGAGGTGAGCGCCGCCGCGAGTGCGCCCATACCGCCCAGGATCACCGTGCTCGACCGCAGTCGTCGTGGACCGGTCCGTTCCATCGGTTCTGCTCCCCCGTTCGTCGGTCCGCCTACCCTAGAGGGAGTTATCGCACAAGTGAACGCCGGGGGCGGGAAGCGGCCGGCTCAGGGCAGCACCCGGCACAGCGCCTCCAGGGCGCCCGCGAAGGCGTGATCGGGCGGCGTCCCATAGGCGAAGACCAGTGCGTCCGGCTCGGATCCGCCGCCCGCGGGCGCGCCCTCCTCGCGGTAGCGGTAGCGGTTCAGGCCCTCCATGGCCAGGCCCTGCCAGGCCGCGCCCTGGAGGACGGAGCGCACGGTGCCCGGCGGCAGTTCGAGCACCGCGTGCAGCCCGGCCGCGATGCCCGTGACCCGCACCTGCGGGGCGCGTTCGGCCAGCGCCGCCACCAGCTGGTCGCGGCGCCGCTGGTAGCGCAGCCGCATCCCGCGCACATGGCGGTCGTACGCGCCGGAGGCGATGAACTCCGCGAGCGTCAGCTGGTCCAGCGCGCCCGACTGCCACTCCCCCGTCCGCTTGACCGCCAGCAGCCGGTCCAGCAGATGGTCCGGCACCACCATCCAGGCCAGCCGCAGCGCGGGCGCCAGGCTCTTGCTCGCCGTGCCCAGATAGACCACCCGCTCGGGGTCCAGGCCCTGCAGCGCGCCCACCGGCTGGCGGTCGTAGCGGAATTCGCCGTCGTAGTCGTCCTCCAGCACCAGCCCGTCGGTCCGGGACGCCCACTCCACCACGGCGGCCCGCCGGTCGGGGTCCAGGGCCACGCCGGTGGGGAACTGGTGCGCCGGGGTGAGCAGCGCGGCCCGTACGTCGGTGAGGCGGTCCAGTTCGCCGGTGCGGGCGCCGCGCCCGTCGACCGGCAGCGGCACGGTGCGCAGTCCGCCGCGGCGCAGCACGTTCCAGTGGATGTCGAGGCCACAGGACTCGACGGCCAGCGCGCGGTGGCCGTCCCGGTGCAGTGTCCGGCTGAGCAGGGCGAGCCCCTGGATGAACCCGGCGCAGATCACGATGCGTTCGGGCGCGGCCCGCACCCCGCGGGCGCGCGCGAGATAGTCGGCCAGGACCCGGCGCAGTTCGGGCCGCCCGCTGGGGTGGCCGTAGTTGAAGGCGTCGCTGGGCGCGGCGGTCAGGGCGCGCCGGGCGGCGGACAGCCAGGCGGAGCGGGGGAAGGCGGAGACGTCGGGCGACCCGGCCCGCAGGTCGTACGCCGGGCGGGTGGCGGCCACGGCGGCGGCCGGCGGGGTGCGCGGCGGCGCGGGCTCGGGCGGGACGACGCGCCGGGCGACCCGGGTGCCGGAGCCCTGCCGGGCGGTGAGCCAGCCCTCGGCGACGAGGTCGCCGTAGGCGTCGGCCACCGTGTTGCGGGCGATGCCGAGGTCGGCGGCGAGCGAGCGGGAGGAGGGCAGCCGGGTGCCGGGGGCGAGCCGGCCGCTGCGTACGGCGTCGCGCAGGGAGCGGATGAGCGCGGCCCGCACCCCGCTGGTCCCGCCCCTCGGCAGGTCCAGATGCAGATCGGCGCCGAGGCCGTTCGCCGTCGCGGAGCGCGCCTCTCCGCGGTCGGAATTGGCCCACGAATCCTCCATGGAAGTGGACCATACCTCTGGGCTGGTCAGGTTCTAGCGTGGACCGCATGACGACGCATGAGAGCACCCATCAGCACGGTCCCCGGATGCGGTTCGCGCAGGCGGCCCCCGAGGTCTACAAGGCCATGATCCAGCTGGACGCGGCGGCCCGTAAGGGCCTGGAGCCCGCGCTGACGGAGCTGGTCAAGATCCGCGCTTCGCAGGTCAACCACTGTGCGTTCTGCATCGACATGCACATCAAGGACGCCCGGGCGGCGGGCGAGTCCGAGGAGCGGATCTACCTGCTCAACGCCTGGGAGGAGGCGGTCGGCGTCTACACCGAGAAGGAGCAGGCCGCGCTCGCCCTGACCGAGGCCGTCACCGTCCTGACCGACGGCTTCGTCCCGGACGAGGTGTACGAGCGGGCGGCCAAGCACTTCGAGGAGCAGGAGCTGGCCCAGCTCATCGCGCTGATCCTCACCATCAACGCCTGGAACCGGATCGGGGTGACCACCCGCCTGGTCCCGGGCTCCTACAAGCCGACCGCGGGCTGAGCACGAGGCTGAGGACGAGGCCGAGGACGAAGGGGGTCCCGATGACGACCAGTGCCACGACCACCCCGTACGAGCGGGGGGCCAGGGCGTTCCGGGCGATGCACCACGGCCGGGAGGCGGGGGCGCCGCTCGTGCTGCCCGGCTCCTGGGACGCCGGTTCGGCCCGCGCCTTCGCGGACGCGGGCTTCCCCGCGCTGGCGACGCCGAGCGCCGGGATCGCGGCGTCGCTGGGCTACCAGGACGGCCGGACACCGGCCGAGGAGATGTTCGCCGCGGTGGCCCGCATCGTCCGGGCCGTGGAGGTGCCGGTGTCGGCGGACCTGGAGAGCGGCTACGGCCTCGACGCCAAGGAGCTGGTCGAGCGGCTGCTGGAGACCGGGGCGGTGGGCTGCAACCTGGAGGACTCCGACGCGCGGACCAAGCAGCTGGCCGACCCGCGGGAACAGGCGGACCGGCTGGCGGCGGTGCGGGCCGAGGCGGGCGACGGTCTGGTGATCAACGCGAGGATCGACACCTTCGCCCGCGGGGAGTTCGCCCAGGGCGGGGCCGGCGACGCCGAGCGCGCGGCCGAGGCGGCCATCGAGCGCGGGCGGGCCTATGCGGCGGCGGGCGCGGACTGCGTCTACCCGATCTTTGCGCCCCCGGAGCTGCTGCCCCGGATCGCGGCCGCCGTCGGTGTGCCGGTCAACGCGTCGGCGTTCGCCCCGGACGGCCCCTCCCCCGCCGAGCTGGGCCGCCTCGGCGCCGCCCGGGTCACCTTCGGCCCCCGCCTCTTCCGCGAGACGATGGCCGCCGCCAAGGACCTCGCCCAACGGCTGGGCCCCGCGCCGTCCACTCCATGAGGGGGGACGAGACGGGGCCCGGGCCGGATGCGTCGTTCAGGGGGTGACCGCTAGCGCAGCCACTTCTTCCAGACGTCCGGATGCGCCGTGACCCACTTCTTGGCCGCGTCCTGCGCCGACAGCCCGTCCGAGGCGATCAGCTCGGACACCTGGTTCTGGTCCTTCTTGGTCCAGTGGAACTTCTTCAGGAAGGCGGCGGCCTTGCCACCCTGCTTCGCGAAGTCCGCGTTCAGGTACTTCTGCAGCGGCGTGGTCGGGTAGGCGCAGTCGATGGAGTCGGGGTTCTTCTCGCCCTCGGCGGCACACTTGTCGGTGTACTTGGGCAGCTTCACCTCGACCATCGGCACCTGGTTGAACAGCCACTGCGGCGTGTACCAGTACGTCAGGAAGGGCTTCTTCTGCTTGGCGAACTGCTTGATCTGGGTGATCTGGGCGGATTCCGAACCGGCGAAGACGATCGAATAGTTCAGCTTCAGGTTCTTCACCAGCGCCTTGTCGTTGGTGACATAGGACGGGGAACCGTCCAGCAGCTGGCCCTTCCCACCGCTTTCCGCGGTCTTGAAGGTCTTGGCGTACTTGTTGAGGTTCTTCCAGTTGAGGACGTCCGGATGCTTCTTGGCGAAGTACTTCGGCACCCACCAGCCGATGTGGCCGGTGACGCCGAGGCCGCCGCCCGAGGCGATCGTCTTCTTGTCCTTGACGTAGCGCTGTTCCTGCTCCGGGTGGCCCCAGTCCTCCAGGATCGCGTCCACCCGGCCCTGGCTGAGCGCGTCCCACGCCGGCACCTCGTCCACCTGGACGGTGTCGACGTGGTAGCCCAGCTCGTGCTCCAGCAGGTACTGGGCGACGGCCACGTTGGCCTGGGCGCCGACCCAGGACTGGACGGAGAGCGTCACGCTCTTCGCGCCGCCCACATTGGCGTACGGCGAGGACTGCTTGGACATGTCCGCCGCGCCGCAGCCGGTCGCGGTGAGCAGGGCCGTGACCCCGGTGGCGGCCATCAGCAGCTGACGGCGGCGCGCGTTACGGGCCGTAGCCATCTCAGGCCCCCTTCTTCTCGCGGCGTGCGGTCGGCTGGGTCACCCGGTCGAGCATCAGGCCCAGGCAGACGATCGCCGCGCCCGCCACCAGACCGGTCGCCAGGTCGCCCTGCGCCAAGCCGAACAGCACGTCGTAGCCGAGCGCGCCCGAACCGACCAGGCCGCCGATGACGACCACGGCCAGCACCAGCACCACACCCTGGTTGACGGCGAGCAGCAGCGCCGGGCGGGCCAGCGGAAGCTGGACCTGGCGCAGCTGCTGCCCCTGGGTGGCGCCGAGCGAGCGCGCCGACTCCAGCGCGGACGGGTCGACGTTCCGGATCCCCTGGGTGGTGATGCGGATGACGGCGGGCAGCGCGTAGACGATGGCCGCGGCCGCCGCCGGGGCGCGGCCGACGCCGAACAGCGCGACCACGGGGATCAGGTACACGAACTGCGGCATGGTCTGGCACACGTCCAGCACCGGTCGCAGCAGCCGCTCCAGCCGGGCGCTGCGCGCGGCCCAGATGCCGATCGCGAAGCCCAGCACCAGCGTGACGACGACGGCCGCCAGCACCTGGGAGAGGGTGTCCATGGACGACTGCCACACGCCGAGCACACCGATCGCGGCCATGGCGGCCGTGGCGGTCAGCGCGGTGGCCCAGGTGCCGATCAGCCAGGCCAGCGCCGCGACGATCAGCAGGATTCCGTACCACGGGATGCCCTGCAGCCCCTCGCGCAGCGGGTCGAGGATCCACTTGAGGTAGTTCGCGGCCCATTCGGCGGTGCCACCGACGACCGGCACACCCGTGTAGAGGTGGTCGACCATCCACTCCTTGAACTGGTTGACGGGCCCCTCGATGGCGACGGTCCAGCCGCCCGGCCAGGTCTGGGAGCCGGCCAGCCGTCCGGCGACGGCGATGACCGCGGTGATCACCGCGACGCCCGCCCACGCGGGCCAGCCGCGCAGCCACCGGGACCCGCCCTCGGCCGGGGGCGCGCCGAGCCGCTCGCCCGCCGACCCGATGGTGCGGTCCATCACGACGGCGAGGAGCACGATCGGGAGCCCCGCGGCGAGCGCCTTGCCGACGTCGACGGTCGACAGCGCCTGGTAGACGCGGTCACCGAGACCGCCGCCGCCGATCACGGACGCGATCACGGCCATGGACAGCGCCATCATGATCGTCTGGTTGATGCCCAGCAGCAGTTCCTTGCGGGCCAGCGGCAGCCGGGCGGACAGCAGCCGCTGCCGCCAGGTCGCGCCGAGCGAGGCCACGGCCTCCAGCACCCCGGCGTCCGCGCCGCGCAGGCCGAGGGCGGTGAGCCGGGCCATGGGCGGAGCCGCGTAGATCACGGTGGCCAGCACCGCGCCGGGCACACCGTTGCCGAAGATCATCACAACGGGCAGCAGGTACGCGAACGCGGGCAGCACCTGCATGGTGTCGAGGATGGGCCGCAGCGCCCGGAACGCCCGTTCCGAGAGCCCGCCGGCCAGGCCCAGCAGCCCGCCGACGACGACGGAGACGGTGACGGCGACCGCCATCAGCGCGAGCGTCTGCATCGTCGGCACCCACATGCCCAGGCCGCCGCAGACGGCCAGGGAGACGAGGGTCGTCACCGCGACCCGCACCCCGGCCGCCCGCCAGGCGAGCAGGGTCAGCCCGGCGGTGACACCGGCCCAGCCGAGGGCGAGCAGGGCGACGTAGACGGCCCGGACGCCGATGATGATGGCCTGGCTGATGTGGCCGAAGAAGTAGAGGAAGATCCAGTGGCTGTCGCGGTTGTCGAGGATCCAGTCGCTGGCCTTGCCCAGCGGCCCGGACACATCGACGGTCAGCGCGTGCGGCCAGCTCGCGCCGGCCCACTTGGCGTGGGCGAGCGGTATCAGCACGGCGGCGATCACGGCGAGCACCGCGAGCTTGCGGACGGTCCGGCTGCCGACGGCAGCGCGCAGGCGCGACGGGCGCGCCTCGTCCGCGGCGGTCGTGCCCGCGGACGGCCCGGTATCGGGGTCGGTACGGGGGCGGGTGGTCGTCGCGCTCACACGCGCCTCCCGGTGCCGCCCGGCGGGAAGAAGGTCGGGGGCGTGCTCATGCGGCGGCCGCCTCCTTCCCGTCCAGGCCCGCGACGACGCTGAGCAGGCAGGCGTGGTCGACGACGCCCAGGCAGCGGCCGCCGTCGACGACGCGCGCGGGGCCGCCGGAACGGGCCACGGCCTCGATCGCGTCGGCGACGGTGGTGCCCGGGGTCAGCGCGGGGCCGTCGTTCTTCTCGTCGGACTTCGCGGGCCGCATCGCGCGGCGCACGGTCAGCACCTGCTCGCGCGGCACATCGCGGACGAAGTCCCGTACGTAGTCGTCGGCCGGGGAGCCGACGATCTCCTCCGGGGTGCCGAGCTGCACGATCTCACCGTCGCGCATCAGCATGATGCGGTCGCCGAGCCGCAGCGCCTCGCTGAGGTCATGGGTGATGAACACCATCGTCCGGCCCTCGTCGTGGTGCAGCCGGATGACCTCCTCCTGCATGTCGCGGCGGATCAGCGGGTCGAGCGCGCTGAACGGCTCGTCGAACAGCAGCACCTCGGGGTCGACGGCGAGCGCCCGGGCCAGGCCCACGCGCTGCTGCTGACCACCGGAGAGCTGGCCGGGGCGGCGGCGCTCCAGACCGGTCAGGCCGACCTTCTCCACCATCTCGGCGGCCTTGGCGCGGCGCTCGGCCCGCCCGACGCCCTGGATCTCCAGGCCGTAGGCGATGTTGTCGAGGACGGAGCGGTGCGGCAGCAGGCCGAAGTGCTGGAAGACCATGGCGGCGCGGTGCCGGCGCAGATCACGCAGCCGGGACTTGTCCATGGCCATGACGTCCTCGCCGTCGATCTTCAGCGTCCCGGAGGTCGGCTCGATCAGACGGGTGAGGCAGCGCACCAGCGTGGACTTGCCAGAGCCGGACAGCCCCATCACCACGAACACCTCGCCCGGCTCGACGTCGAAGGAGACGTCCCGGACGGCGGCCGTGCAGCCGGTGCGGGCCCGCAGCTCCGCGGCGGGCAGCTCGGCCTCGGGCGAGCCGGGGACGCGCTCGGCCTTCGGGCCGAACACCTTCCACATGTCACGGACCGAGAACACCGGGGTGCGGTCGCCGGTCTCGGGGGTCTTGGGGGCGTCGGGCGTCTCGGGGACCAGGGTCGTAGCCATCACGCCTCACCTCCCGGAGCGAGCTGGGCGGCTCGTTCACGCGACCGGTACCGGACCTGATCACGCTCACCGACCAGCAGATCCGCGCACTTCTCGCCGACCATCAGCACTCCGATCATGGGGTTCACCGCGGGCATGGTCGGGAAGACGGACGCGTCCGCGATCCGGATGCCGGACAGGCCGCGGATGCGCAGATCGGGGCCGACCACGGCCAGCTCGTCGTTCGCGGCGCCCATCTTGCAGGTGCCCGCGGGGTGGTAGACGGTGTGCGCGACCTTGCGGGCGTACTCGCTGATGTCCTCGTCCGAGGTGACCTCCGGGCCCGGGCACACCTCGCGCTTGAGCCAGCCGGCCAGCGGCTCGGTCTTGGCGATCTCACGGGCGAGCCGGATGCCGTCGACCAGGGTGCGGCCGTCGTAGTCCTCCTCGTCCGTGAAGTAGCGGAAGTCCAGGGCGGGCTTGACCTCGGGGTCGGCGCTCGTCAGGTACAGCCGGCCGCGGCTGCGCGGCTTGGGGATGTTGGGGGTCATCGACACGCCGTGCTCGGGCTTCTCGTAGCCCAGCCGCTCCGGGTTGTCGGTGAACGGGATCTGGTAGAAGTGGAACATCAGATCCGGACCCTTGGACTCCGGGTCGCGGCGCACGAACAGGCCGGCGTCCGAGTCCATCGCGGAGTTGTCCGGGATCGGGCCGTCCGTCTCCCACACGATCACCGACTCCGGGTGGTCGAGCAGGTTCTCACCGACGCCCGGCAGATCGACCTTGACCGGTATGCCCAGCGCCTCCAGGTCGGCCTTGGGGCCGATGCCGGAGTGCATCAGCAGCCGCGGGGTGTCCACCGCGCCCGCGCAGACCAGCACCTCGGTCGTGGCCCGGACGAGGATCTCCTCGCCGTCCTTGGTGCGCACGTGCACACCGGTGGCCCGGCCGTCGTCGTCCAGCTCCAGCTTGTACGCCCAGGTCTCCAGCATGATGTGGAGGTTCGTCCGGTCCAGGAAGGGGTGCAGATAGGCGACCGAAGCGGAGGAGCGCTTGTTGTTCTCCGGGTGGTACGAGAGGTCGAAGAAGCCGACGCCCTCGTGGAACGGCTGCTTGTTGAAGCCCTCGACGCGCGGCACGTCGGCGGCGGCCTGGGCGGCCTCCACGAAGTCCCGGGCGATCGCGTTCCGGTCCTTCTCGTCGACCGCCACGATGTTGTTGCGCAGCTTGTGGAAGTACGGGTCCATCGAGGCGGCGTCCCAGCCCTCGGCGCCCGCCTCGGCCCACTCGTCCCAGTCGCCCGGCAGCGGTTTGAACGAGATCAGCGTGTTGTGCGAGGAGCAGCCGCCGAGCACCCGGGCGCGGCTGTGCCGGATGTGCGAGTTGCCGCGCGGCTGCTCGACCGTGGGGTAGTCGTAGTCCAGGTCCCCGCCGAGCAGCCCCAGCCAGCGGCGCAGGGTGAGGACGTCGGGGCGGTCGATGTCGGTGGGGCCGCCTTCGATGACGGCGACGCGGACATCGGGGTCCTCGGTGAGCCGGGAGGCGATCACCGATCCTGCGGTGCCTCCGCCGATGACGACGTAATCGTATGCGTCAGGTACGGGCATGGTGGGGGTTACTCCTCGCGGTCTTCCGGTCTTCCGGGGCGGCCCACACAGGTGCGGGCCGGGGGCCGTCCCCGGAGGGGATGGGGGTTACGGACGAAGGGGGAGAAGACGCCGGGCGCCGTCACCGGACGCGACGGGGTCCGGGCCCGGCGGGAGGTCCGGGCCCGGCCGTGCCGCCCCGGGCGGGGGCCGGCGGTGGGGCGTCAGCCGCCGAACCAGCGCACCGGGCTGGGCCGCAGGTTCTCGTAGACATGCTTGGTCTCGCGGTACTCGTCCAGGCCCGCCGGGCCCAGCTCACGTCCGACGCCGGACTTGCCGAAGCCGCCCCATTCGGCCTGCGGGAGGTAGGGGTGGAAGTCGTTGATCCATACGGTGCCGTGGCGCAGCCGCGCGGCGACCCGGCGGGCGCGCGCGGTGTCGGACGACCAGACCGCGCCGGCCAGGCCGTACTCGGTGTCATTGGCGAGAGCCACGGCCTCATCTTCGGTGCTGAACGTCTCCACCGAAAGGATCGGGCCGAACGTTTCTTCACGCACGACGCGCATCTCGCGATGGCACTGGTCGAGCACGGTCGGCAGATAGAAGTAGCCGGTGGCGGGGCGGACGTCGGACGGCTCGGGCTGCTTGCCCCCGCAGCGCAGCACCGCGCCCTCCTCCAGGGCGGACGCCACGTACGCCTGGGTCTTGGCGAGCTGCTGGGCCGAGACGAGCGGACCGCACTCGACGCCCTCTTCGGTGCCGCGGCCCAGCTTGATCTTTTCGGCGCGGCTGACCAGCTCGGCGACGAACCGCTCGCGCACCGACTCCTCGATGATCAGCCGGGCGCCGGCCGAGCAGACCTGTCCGCTGTGGATGAAGGCGGCGTTCAGCGCCTGGTCGACGGCGGTGTCGAAGCCCTCGTCGGTGGCGCAGGCGTCGGCGAAGACGACGTTCGGGTTCTTGCCGCCCAGCTCCAGGGCGACCTTCTTCACGCTCGGCGCGGCGGCCTGGGCCACCTTGGTGCCGCTGATCAGGCCGCCGGTGAAGGACACCAGGTCCACATCCGGGTGCTCGGACATCCGGGCGCCGACCGGGTCGCCGGCGCCGGTCACCAGGTTGGCCACACCGTTCGGCAGGCCCGCCTCGACCAGCAGCTTCACCAGGTGGACGGTGGACAGCGGGGTCACTTCGCTGGGCTTGATCACGAAGGTGTTGCCCGCCGCGAGCGCCGGGGCCACCTTCCAGCTGGCCTGCAGCAGCGGGTAGTTCCAGGGGGTGATCATCGCGCAGACGCCGACCGGCTCGTGCACCACGACGCTGTGCACATCGGGGCTACCCGCGTCGACCACCCGGCCGGCGGACTCGCCCGCGACCAGCTCGGCGAAGTAGCGGAAGGCGTTGGTCACGTCGTCGACGTCGACCCGGCCCTCCTCCAGGGTCTTGCCGGTGTCGCGGCTCTCCAGGAGCGCGATCTCCTCACGGTCGCGCTGGAGCAGATCGGCGACGCGCCGCAGCAGCGCCGCCCGCTCGGCGACGGGGGTGTGCGGCCAGGGGCCGCTGTCGAAGGCGCGGCGCGCGGCGGCGATGGCCGCGTCGGTGTCCTCGGCGCCGCCCTCGGCCACGACCGCGAGCGTCTTGGCGTCCGCGGGGTCGAGAACCTCCCGCTGCGCGCTGGATGCGGCTGCCCGCCACACCCCGTCCACATGAATGGTCTCGACTGCCGACACGTCTACTCTGCCCTTCCCGTATTGCGAACGTTCCCGCTGGCCACGCCAGCAACAAGGACCCCTTACCGGAAGCGTCAAACGTATGCGCAATTTTTCGTTGAAAGTGGCCCGGCTCACGCGAGGCGGGAGGGCACGGGAGCTACGAAGCGGTGCAGTAGGCGGTGGGGCAGAAGGTCTTCAGCACGGTGTCGTGGAGCGACTGCTCCTCGGCCCGGTCGCCGGCGGGACCGATGATCAGCACCGCGTACATGGTGCCGTTCTGCGCGGCGAAGCGGCGGTCGAGTATGCGGCGGGCGCCGGACTGCTTGCTCTGGTACGTGTACTCCAGCTGGGCCGGGTCCATGGCGGCCGCGCCGAGCTGGGCGAGGGTGATCTGCTCGTAGTCGCGGCTGCGGGACGCCAGCCGCTCGGCCTCCTGCGCCGACTCGTACGGCGTGGCCTCGGGGCCGTGCAGCTCGAACACCTGGATCCGGGTGGAGTCGTCGGGCGAGGTGTAGAAGACGCTCGGGCCCTCCACCGTCCGCCGCCATCCGTCGGGGACGGCGAGGTCGAAGCCCTTCGGGTCCCGCGCGGTGCTGAACCCCGAGGGCGGTGCGGAGCCCGTCAGGGACGGGAACGCCGACGGGGACGCGGACGGCGCCCCGGACGGGTCCGCCGAGGGCAGACCGGACGGCGCGGCGCTCGGCACTCCGGACGGCAGATCCGTGGGCGCCCCGGTCTCAGGCGCGGGATAGACATCGCTGGGCGCGGTGGCCTTCGCGGTCGCCGAGGGCACGGGGGTCCCGCGGTCCCAGGGCAGCGGGCCCGCCTGGTCCCGGGCCGTCCCGTCACCGCCGAATGCCACCCAGCCGGAGAACGCGATCCCCGCGGTCAGGAACACCGTGACCGCCACGGCCTGCAGCACCCGCCGCGTCTCGGCCCCCGATCCGGCCCCCCGTCCAGTGCCGGATCCAGTACCGGGTGCATCGCCCGGCTGCGCCGCCGGGCCTTCGCCGAGGTCCCACTGGCGGGTCTCCCACTGCTGCGTGTCCCCCGGCCCCCGATATTCCCCCGGCCCCCGATACTCCTCCGGGCCCCGATACTCCTCCGGGCCCCACTGCTCCTCGGGCCCGCGCGGCCCCTCCGAGCCCCCGTCAGTCATGCCCGCCCCCCTAAACCGTATTCTTCTACCGATAAGAAGAGTTAACCGCGTTAGCCGACATATGGGTACCCACTACGCCCATCCCGACCCCGCTCAGGTGGCCGGGCAGTACGTGGTGGGGCAGAAGGCGCCCAACGCGACGCGCTGCACCTCCACCTGACGCGGCCACTCCTTGGACGGGCCCGCCACCAGCACCGCGTACTGCACCCCGTCCGGCCCGGTGAACGCACGGTCGATGACGCGGCGCGGACCGTACTTCGGGCTGCGATAGCCGTACTCCAGCTCCGCGTCCGCGCCGTCGCCCGGGCCGAGCCGCTTCAGCCCGTACCGCTTGTAGTCGGGGTTCTTCTTGAGGTTGGTCTCGGCCTGCTTCAGCGCCTCGTACGGGGTGACCTGAGGGCTGGTCAGCGCGAAGACCTGGATCAGCCGGCTCGCGTCGGACGACTCGTAGAAGACGCCCGTATCGCGCTTGACGCGCTGCCAGCCCACCGGGACGTCCAGCCTGAACCCCTCCGGATCGATGGTGCGCTCATACCCCTGCGGTGGCCCGCTGCCCGCGGCGACCGAATCGGACGGCGACGCGGACGGCTCCGCCGACGACGGCACACCATCGGACGGCGACGGCGAGCCGCCGTCCCAGCCGGACGAGGTCGCGCTGGGGCCGCCGTCCCCCTGCGCCGTGTCGTCACCGCTGCCCGACAGCAGATGCCAGGTGCCGACGCCTATGCCGCCGATGAGCACGACGGCCAGCACCACGAGCAGCACCGGCCCCCGGTGCGGGCTCGGCGGCCGTCTGCCCGGGGCGGGCGGCTCGGCGCCCTCCCCCACCCAGCGCTGCGCGGCCTCGTCCCAGTGCGGGCCGCGCTCGTCGCTCGGCGCGCTCATCTCAGCCGCCCAGCAGCGCGCCGACCGCCTGGCCGACGGCAACGCCCGACGCCAGCATGCCGATACCGGCACCGGCGTCCTGCAGCAGCACCCGGAGCCGGGCGAGCCGGCCCGCCCCGGCCCGGCCGGTGCGCTGGATCTCGTCCTGGGTGCCGGCCAGTTCGTCCGACAGCGCGCTGACCTCGGGGCCGGCCACCAGCCGCTCCAGGTCGGCGGAGAGCTGCCGGACGGCGCTCAGCAACTCCTCGTACGCCGGGTCGCAGCCGGTGCCGCCCTGCGACCCGTTCACGATGTGGTTGTGGTCGCCGATGCCGACGACTCCGCCGCGCACATTGCCGATGCGGATGTCCCCGAACCGCCGCCCGCCTTGGCCTCCGGCCGCACCCGCGCCGCTTCCCTGGTCCCGCTCCTCGTCCCGTGCCTCGTCCCGCTCAGCCCTCGCCATGGCCGCCTCCCCCTCCGTTGCCCCTGGTATTGCTGACCGTGTTGTGGTCGCCGACGGTGATGGCGCTGTCCTGCGCGGACTCGATGAAGATGCCGCCACCGCTCACGTTGATGATCTTCTGCTCGAACTCGCCGGTCTCCCATCCGGCTTCGTCCAGCGCCTGCCGCACCCCGTTGGCCACCCGGTCCTCGACGCTCTTCAGATAGCGGCTGACGTCCATCTCCTGGAAGAGCGAGGCGCTGCCGTCGCTGCCCAGCTCGCGCACGGACCTCCAGGGCCCGTCGGGGATGGCCGCGGCATAGGCGCCCGTGTACATCCGCACGAAGAAGGCGATCATCCGGAAGCCGTGGATCAGCACGCGGCCCGCGGCCGTGGGCGTCCGGGCCAGCGCCCACAGCACCTTGCCCGGCAGCCCGCCGCGGCGGTGGGAGTCGGTGAGCCGGTCGATCGCGCGGAAGTCCGGGCGGATCGGGCGCAGCACATGGGGTGCGAACTCCACCATCAGCATGCCGCCTTGGGTGTGCACCCGGACGAAGACGGTGGTGACGACCTCCTCCCGCCAGGCACCGACCCGGATGCGCAGGAAGTGCCGCCGGACCTCGCCGCCCTCCTCGACCGCCTCGGCCCGCTCCCGCTCGAAGTGCGCCTCGCCGTGCGGCGCGAGGGAGCGGCTGCGCAACCCGGTGGCCTTCACGAACACGCACTCGTCCAGCTCCAGACCGCGCAGCCGGTCCCGGACCTCGACCGACTGCCTCGGCACCGAGGCGCTCCGGGCGGGGTCCCGGGCCGGGGGCCGGGCGGACGGGGTGCGCAGATTCTCCACCAGCGGCCGGATCCGCTCCAGGATCACCCGGTTGTCCAGCGGCACCGCCGTGCGGCCCTCGCGCGGCCGCAGCTCGACCGCGAGCGTCCAGGTGGCGTGCGCGGTGCCCGCCCCGAGAAAGGGGTGCTGATCGTGGTAGAGGATCACGGGCGCGTGCTGCTCGCGCCGGATCAACTCCCGCACCCGCCGCAGGCGGGCGCTGCCGGAGCGCTCGGCCGGGTCGTCGTCCGGAGCGGCGAAGGTCCGCGGATCGAGGTCGGTGGACAGCACCCGGGCCACGTGCTCGCGGTGCAGGGCGACCGCCGCGGCCATCGCGGCGGGGATCAGCAGCGCGGCCCAGGCGGCACCGGCGCCCGCCCCGGCCGTCAGCCCCTGCAGCACGTCGCTCTCCAGGGCGCTCGGATCCGGCTCGTCCCCGAGGACCAGCTCCAGCGCGGAGATCACATAGGCGATCAGCAGCAGCACTCCGGCCACCCGCAGGACGGCGGCCAGCCGCCTCCGGCCGGGCGCGATCCCGTCGGAGCCCGGATAGTCGGCGCGGAAGGGGCCCGAGGCGCCGCCCCTGGCCCACGTCGCCAGCAGCAACAGCCCGCAGGACAGCAGGAAGACGGGGAAGAAGCCCTTGGCCAGCAGCGCGTGCAGCAGCCAGAGCCCGATCAACAGCAGGATCCAGCCCGCCTCCAGACGGCGGGCGCGCAGCGCGTGGGCGAGCACCCTGGCGGCGTCGATGCCCAGCGACGGCGCCACCACGCGCTCCTCGTGGACCAACAGCTCGTCCACGACCGTGTCCCGGAAATCGTCGTCCAGATACGCACCCGCGCACAGCAAACGCGTGGCTTCACTGGCTGCGTGGCCGGAAGCGTGACTGGAAGCGTGATCACTGCGACTGCCTGAGCCCATGCTCTCCCCCCGAGGCCGGCGTCAACCCCTCTAACGGTAGGAGAAGGTGGGGCGCAAGGACAGGGAATAGCCGAAGGGCCACTCTCCGGAGTGAATAACGGAGGGTGACCCTTCGGAAGGTGCGGTGGCGCGTCAGATGAGGCCCAGACCGCGCACGGCCTCGCGCTCCTCCTCCAGCTCCTTCACCGACGCGTCGATGCGGGCGCGGGAGAAGTCGTTGATCTCCAGACCCTGGACGATCTCGTACTTGCCGTCCTTGGTGGTGACCGGGAACGACGAGATCAGGCCCTCCGGGACGCCGTACGAGCCGTCCGACGGGATGCCCATGGAGGTCCAGTCGCCCGCCGCGGTGCCGTTGACCCAGGTGTGGACGTGGTCGATGGCGGCGTTGGCGGCGGAGGCGGCCGAGGACGCGCCCCGGGCCTCGATGATCGCGGCGCCGCGCTTGGCGACGGTCGGGATGAAGGTGTCGGCCAGCCACTGCTCGTCGTTGACGACCTCGGCGGCGTTCTTGCCCGCGACCTCGGCGTGGAAGACGTCCGGGTACTGGGTGGCGGAGTGGTTGCCCCAGATCGTGAGCTTCTTGATCTCGCCGACCGGCACCCCGGTCTTCTGGGCGAGCTGCGACAGGGCGCGGTTGTGGTCCAGGCGCGTCATCGCGGTGAAGCGGTCGCCCGGTACGTCCGGGGCGGCGGCCTGGGCGATCAGGGCGTTGGTGTTGGCCGGGTTGCCCACGACCAGGACCTTGATGTCGTCCGCCGCGTGGTCGTTGATGGCCTTGCCCTGCGGCTTGAAGATGCCGCCGTTGGCCTCCAGCAGGTCGCCGCGCTCCATGCCCTTGGTGCGCGGGCGGGCGCCGACCAGCAGCGCGACGTTGGCACCGTCGAAGGCGACGTTCGGGTCGTCGGAGATGTCCACGCCGCGCAGCAGCGGGAACGCGCAGTCGTCCAGCTCCATCGCGGTGCCCTCGGCGGCCTTCAGCCCCTGGGGGATCTCCAGAAGTCGCAGTTTGACCGGCACATCCGCGCCGAGGAGCTGACCGGAGGCGATGCGGAAGAGCAGCGCGTAGCCGATCTGGCCGGCCGCGCCGGTGACGGTGACATTGACGGGAGTGCGGGTCATGGCGGTCTCCTGCGCTGTGTTGTCCGAGATCTCTTGGTGTCGAGATACCGGCGTCAGGCTATCCGACGGCGCCGCGCTCGCATCCCCGGGTCTCTGTGTCGCTGCTCACCGGCACGCCCCGGCGGCCGCCTGCCAGGAGGGGGAGTACAGGCGGCCGCCCGGTGCCGCACCCGTGGGGGGGCTCGGCGTGCGCATGCCCCGATTCCCCGGGGTCATTCCCTCCGGTCCGAAAATTCCCCCGAACGGGTCCGCGGCGGGGCCGCCGCCCCGGCCGTTCACCCCTGAGGGGCGCCCTGGGCACGCCCTGAGCCGTGCCCGGGACCGTGGCCCTACGGAGCGCCCTGGCGCGCCGTGCAGCCGCTTTGTCCGCCGGTGAGGGTCGCGCACGCGGTGGCCCGCGAGGTGGCGTCCGCCGTGACCATCCCGGTGTACGCGTCGCCGTCCGCGTCCACCGTGCCGCGCTCGGTACGGTCCGGCCCGCCGCGCTCGGCGGAGGCGGTGACCTTCAGCAGGTCACCGGGGGCCGCCTGGGCGATGCGGGCCCACACGGCGCCGCAGACCTTGCTGTAGCGGACCTCGACGTACGCGGTCCCGACCATCGCGTCCGCGGTCGTCCTGGCGTGCTCGCCGCCGCACCCCATGGCCTCCGGATCCTTGCCCGCGCAGCCGTTCCCGGAGCACTTCACCCCGGCCGGGAGCCGGGAGGCGGTGGTGGCGGGGGCCTTGGCCGGCTGCTGGGCCCGCTTCCGGCCGTCGTCGCCCTGGCCGGTCAGGAGCACG
This sequence comes from Streptomyces sp. NPDC019937, assembly GCF_040631655.1. NCBI lineage: Bacteria > Bacillati > Actinomycetota > Actinomycetes > Kitasatosporales > Streptomycetaceae > Streptomyces > Streptomyces sp. NPDC019937. Next base: position 119,937 of record NZ_JBEYAL010000007.1, on the reverse strand, counting down.
GCGCCGGCCACGATCAGCAGCGTGCCGACGACGCCCGCGGCGAACAGCGCGATACGGCGCCGGGGCCGCCCGGCGGGACGCGGCGAGCCCGGCTCGTCGGCCACGGGCGGTGCGGGCTGTGCGGGCGGCGCCGGCGGCGCTTTCGATGCCGGGGGTGCGAGCGAGGCGGGTGGTGTGGGTGTCGCGTCCGGTACGGGCAGCGTGGGCCACGCGGGCGATGACGCCGCCGGGGCGGACTCCACCAGTGGGTGTTCGGGTCCGGGCACATCAACGCCCTGGACGCTCTGGCCGCTCCGGACGTCCGGGGAGGCGGCCGGGCGGGACTTCTCCGGCTTGCGCCCGTTCTTCTTCGCCGCCGGCGGCGGCGCGAACGCCTCCAGCGCGGCCCGCGCCCGGTCGACCCTGATCGCCTCCATCGTGACGTCGTGCCGCGCCTCGGCGCGGCTCCAGGCCCGCTCCGCCAGCTCCCACAGGGTGCCGAGGTGATCCGCGTCCGCACCCGTCGCCTCGGCCAGCGCCTCCACCGCGCCCTGCGGCGGCAGGAGTCTGCCGCCGAGGTAGCGCTCCCAGGAGGTCTTGCTGTAGCCCGTGCGGTCGGCGATGGCCACGACGCTCATCCCGCTGTGGTCGACGAGCCCGCGTAACTGCCCGGTGAACTCCCGCACCCGCGGGTCGAGTTCCTCGGGCAGGTCCCTCCAACGAGGCATGTGCCTCCCCCTGTCCCCCCGTACGTACCTGGTGGTTCCCCTTGTTCCGGTCCCTCTGCCGGCGTCCCGGGCGTCGATCTGACTACCCAAAGAGATGCCTTGCCCCAGGATCTCAGCTCCTCCGGCGGGGGCGCATCGGAGCATTTCGGACCCACGAGCGCACCCCGGCCGCGTCCGTTCGTCGTTGCGCAGCCGATACCTCGTTGCGGAACGGTCACTTCCGAGCCACAGGCCGTCGACGTCCATTGATCCCGCACAGCTGACACACAACCCTGATCACCAGGCGGTCCGTCCTTCTTCGGGGGAGAGGGCGGACCGCCGCCGGGGCGCGGGAGGGACGCGAACAAGCCAACGGCGGCCCGTCCTCCCGCGGGGGGTGAGGACGGGCCGCCGTTCGGTTGGCGGCCGCGCGGAGGGCGCGGACCAGGGGGTGCCTTCCGGATCATGCCGGGCTCGCGGGCCCTGGCACGCACGCTCGCCGCGTTGTCGTCGTCGCACGCAGCGCCGCTGCGCTCTCCTCCTCCGCCTTGCGATCGCACGCGCCCCCAGCTACCGCTGGGAGGTGCCCCCTGACCCCGCTCCCTGATCCGGCCTGATCCGAAAGACGCCCCCTAGCGGACCGTGAAGTGCACCACGTCCTGGAGGAACGGGAGCTTGATCCAGGGGTCCGGCTGGACCATCAGCGACAGCAGCACGATCACCGCGCCGAGCCCGCCGTACGTCAGCAGGTCGGTGAAGCGCGACCGTACGGCCAGCATCCCGACCTCCGGCAGCGCCCACCGCAGCGCCGCGCCCGCCAGCAGGGACAGCCCGATCAGCGCCGTGCCCAGCCGGAATCCGTCCAGCGCGACGATCAGCAGCCCCAGCGCGACGCCACCCACCACCGCCAGGAACGGCCACTGCCGGGCGGTCGCCGGGGCGCTGCCGGGCGCGGCCCGGCCGCCGCCCTGCGGACGCGCGGTGTCCCGGGTGATCAGCGGGAAGCGGCGGGACTTGCGGAGCAGCAGCCCGGGCAGCTCCCCGACCGTCGGCTTGCCCGCCGGGGCCCGGCCGCCCGCCGGAGCCTGATCAGCGGTCTCCTGATCGGCCGCCTTCTGATCAGCCGTCTTCTGATCGGCCGTCTTCTGATCAGCGGTCTCGTGACCGGCCCCGGGCGTGCCGGCCGCGGGCTCTCCGCTCGCCTCAGCCGTCATGACCGGCACCGCCGTCGGCGGCCGCCTTCGCGTCCCGCTCCGCGGCCTCCACGACGTTGACCAGCAGCTGAGCGCGCGTCATCGGGCCGACGCCGCCCGGGTTCGGCGAGATCCAGGCCGCGACCTCGGTCACATCGGGGTGCACATCCCCGGCGATCTTGCCGTGCTCGTCCCGGCTGACGCCCACGTCGAGCACCGCGGCGCCCGGCTTGACGTCCTCCGCCTTCACCAGGTGCCGCACCCCGGCGGCGGCCACGATGATGTCGGCCTGGCGCAGCTGCGCGGACAGGTCGCGGGTGCCGGTGTGGCACAGGGTGACCGTCGCGTTCTCGGAGCGGCGGGTGAGCAGCAGCCCGATCGACCGGCCCACGGTGATGCCGCGGCCGACGACCACCACATGCGCGCCGTTGATCTCCACGCCGTGGTGGCGCAGCAGCTGGATGATGCCCTGCGGGGTGCACGGCAGCGGCGCGGTCTCGTTCAGCACCAGCTTGCCGAGGCTCATCGGGTGCAGCCCGTCGGCGTCCTTGGCCGGGTCGATCAGCTCCAGCACCCGGTTGGTGTCGATGCCCTTGGGCAGCGGCAGCTGGACGATGTAGCCCGTGCAGGACGGGTCCTCGTTCAGCTCGCGGACCGCCGCCTCGATCTCCTCCTGGGTGGCGGTGTCGGGCAGGTCGCGGCGGATGGAGGCGATGCCCACCTGCGCGCAGTCGCGGTGCTTGCCCGCGACGTACCACTTGCTGCCCGGGTCGTCGCCGACGAGCAGGGTTCCGAGGCCGGGATGGACGCCCTTGGCCTTCAGCGCCTCCACGCGGCTGACGAGATCGGACTTGATCGCGGCGGCGGTTGCCTTGCCATCGAGAATCTGGGCGGTCATGGCTTCATCCTCCCGGATGCGGGGACATCGATTCCACTCAGGGCCCTTCGGGGGCGCGGAGCGGGAGTGGGCGGCGGAGGCCGCACCCCAGGGTCTCGGGGTGCGGCCTCCGGTGTCGTACGTCGCGCGGGGCGGGTCAGTGGAAGAAGTGCCGCGTACCGGTGAAGTACATGGTCACGCCCGCCTTCTCGGCCGCCTCGATCACCTGCTCGTCGCGGACCGAGCCGCCCGGCTGCACCACGGCCCTGACGCCCGCCTCGGCCAGCACCTCGAAGCCGTCCGGGAACGGGAAGAAGGCGTCGGAGGCGGCGTACGAACCGGCCGCCCGCTCCTCGCCCGCCCGGGCCACGGCCAGCTTCGCCGAGTCGACGCGGTTGACCTGGCCCATGCCGACGCCGACCGTGGCGTTGTCCTTGGCGAGCAGGATCGCGTTGGACTTGACCGCCCGGCAGGCGCGCCAGGCGAAGGCCAGCTCGGCGAGGCCGTCGGCGTCCAGCGCCTCACCGGTCGCCAGGGTCCAGTGGGCCGGGTCGTCGCCCTCGGCCTGGAACCGGTCCTTCGCCTGGACCAGGGTGCCGCCCTCGATGGGACGCTGCTCGGTGACGGCCGCGGGGGCGTCGGCGCAGCGCAGCACGCGGATGTTCTTCTTGCGGGCCAGCACCTCGACCGCGCCGTCCTCGTACGCGGGGGCGACGATGACCTCGGTGAAGATCTCGGCCACCTGCTCCGCCATGGCGACCGTCACGGGACGGTTGACGGCGATCACGCCGCCGAACGCCGACAGCGAATCGCACGCGTGCGCCTTGCGGTGCGCTTCGGCGACGTCCGCGCCGGTCGCGATCCCGCAGGGGTTGGCGTGCTTGATGATCGCGACGCACGGGTCGGTGTGGTCGTGGGCGGCGCGCCGGGCGGCCTCGGTGTCGACGTAGTTGTTGTACGACATCTCCTTGCCGTGCAGCTGCTCCGCGTGCGCGAGACCCGTGCCGCTGCCGTCGCTGTAGAGCGCGGCGGGCTGGTGCGGGTTCTCGCCGTAGCGCAGGACCTGCTTCCGGGTGAAGGTCGCGCCGGTGAAGTCCGGCCAGTCGCCCTCGTCGGCCGCGTAGCCCTCCGCGAACCAGTTGGCCACGGCCACGTCGTACGCCGCGGTGTGCTGGAACGCCTCGGCCGCCAGGCGCTTGCGCCGCTCCAGGTCGAAGCCGCCGTCGGCGGCGGCCTTGAGGACGTCCCCGTAGGCGGCCGGGTTGACGACGACCGCCACGGAGGGGTGGTTCTTGGCGGCGGCGCGGACCATCGACGGGCCGCCGATGTCGATCTGCTCGACGCACTCGTCGGGCGAGGCGCCCGAGGCGACCGTCTCGCGGAACGGGTAGAGGTTCACGACGACCAGCTCGAACGGCTCGACGCCCAGCTCGGCGAGCTGATCGCGGTGCGCGTCGAGGCGCTGGTCGGCGAGGATGCCCGCGTGGACGCGCGGGTGCAGGGTCTTGACGCGTCCGTCCAGACACTCCGGGAAGCCGGTCAGCTCCTCGACCTTGGTCACCGGAACGCCCGCCGCCGCGATCTTCGCGGCCGTCGAGCCGGTCGAGACGAGCTGGACACCCGCCGCGTGCAGCCCTTGGGCCAGCTCCTCAAGACCCGTCTTGTCGTACACGCTGACCAGCGCGCGGCGGATGGGCCGCTTGGTACCTTCGGCGGTCACGGGATCCTTACCTTTCGTCCCTCAATGCGGTAGCCGTGACGGGCCAGACGCCCCACGACCTCGACGAGCAGCGAGCGCTCGACTTCCTTGATCCGCTCATGCAGAGCGGACTCGTCGTCCTCGTCCCGTACCTCGACCACGCCCTGGGCGATGATCGGGCCGGTGTCGACTCCGTCGTCGACGAAGTGGACGGTGCACCCGGTCGCCTTCACGCCGTACGCGAGCGCGTCGCGCACCCCGTGGGCACCGGGAAAGCTGGGCAGCAGGGCCGGGTGGGTGTTGACACACCGGCCGCCGAAACGGGCCAGGAACTCCTTGCCCAGGATCTTCATGAACCCCGCCGAGACCACCAGGTCCGGTGCGTACGCGGCCGTCTCCCGCGCCAGCGCCGCGTCCCACTCGGCGCGGCTCGCGTAGTCCTTGACGCGGCAGACGAAGGTGGGGATGCCGGCGCGCTCGGCGCGCTCCAGACCGGCGATGTCGCCGCGGTCGGCGCCGACGGCCACGACCTGGGCGCCGTACGCCGCAGCGCCGTCGTCGGCGATGGCGTCGAGGAGCGCCTGCAGGTTCGTACCGGAGCCGGAGACGAGAACGACGAGGCGGGCAGGGGACCCGGAACGGGCGGGGAGGGGCGGGGAGGCCACGGCGGGGCTCTTTCTCGCGGGCGGTGCTGCCGTTTGTGTGGTCGTACAAGGTCATGGCCCGTGGAATTCGGGGAACTCTACGAAGCCGCCGACCGTCAGCAACGATACCGGCACACGAAGCGGCCCCCGGGGGACGGGGGCGGGCACGGGAGGTAGCGTCTGGACTGCGAATCCAACTGACGCCGTGGGAAAGACCGTCGCGCCCGCCCCGGCCGAGCCGTGCGGCAGGAGCCGTAACCGGACCGGGTGTGCAGGACGACGACACAAGGGGAAGACACATTCCAGATGCCGGACCGACGCCGCCGCGCGGCACCTCACCTCACTCCGACCCCCACTCGCACCGGGGGGCGGCGATGAGGCGCGCCCGCACGTCGCGTACGACGCCGCTGCTGCGCGAGCAGCAGTCACCGTCGTCCTCCTCGTCCCCCTCGTCCTCCTCCGCCTCGCCCGGGGACCAGCACGGCCCCGGGGACCGGCACGGCGAGGAACGGCACGAGGACAATCCGTTCGCGCCGCCGCCCGAGGGCAGGCCGGACCAGCCCTGGCAGCCCCGGCACCGGCCCGACGACGGCAATGACGGCAGGAGCGGAGACGGCGAGGACAACGGCGCCGGGCGGGGCTCCCAGGACGATCAGCGGCAGCAGCCCCCGGCCTGGGGCAGCCAGTGGAGCAGCCGCCAGCCCGGCCGCCAGAGCGGCGGCTTCGGCAGCGGCCCCGGCGCCGGCGGCAACCGCCCGCCCGGCCCCGGCGGCCAGGGCGGCGGACCGGCCGGTCCGCGCGGCTGGGACCCCACCGACCCGGCCCAGCGGCGCGCCCGGTACGCACTGCTGGCGGGCATGTGGGCGTTCTTCTTCGCCCTGTTCAGCCTGGCGCAGATCGCGCTGCTGCTCGGCGTGCTCGCCCTGTACTGGGGCATCAGCTCGCTCCGGGCCAAGCCGCGCCGTACCGCCACGGCCTCGTCCGCCGCGGTGACCGGCGGCTCGGCGAACGCCCCGCGGGGCGCCCCGCCCCCGCCGCCCGGCGCCACTCCGGCCCGGCTGCCCGCGCCCGGCTCCGGCTCGTCGAAGCCGCAGTCGACGGCGGCGATCAGTGGTCTGGTGACGGGCGGGCTCGCGCTCGCCATCGTGGCGGCGACGTTCAGCTTCCAGATCGTCTACAAGGACTACTACACCTGTGTGAACGACGCCCTCACCCAGACCTCGCGGCACGCCTGCGAGACCGAGCTGCCCAAGGAGCTGCGGCCCCTCCTGAGCACCGGCGAATAGCGCACCGACGCACAGCACAGCGCAGCGCAGCACACCGACAGCGCGCCGCGGGGCGCCGCCCCGGACTGGGTGCGGCGCCCCGGCTCACGGCGGCTCGGCCTACGAGGTCTCCTCCGGACCGTCCGGCTTCCGGTGCGGGGGCGGCGTCCGCGGGTCCACCGGGCTCACCGGGCTCACCGGGCTCACCGGGCTCACCGGGCCCATCGGACCCAGCTGACCCATCGGGCCCATCGGCCCCATCGATCCGGTCGCGCCCACCATGCCGCCCATGAAGTCGGCCATGGTGCCCGCCCCCATGCCGGTGCCGACCCCGGAGCCGAGACCCGGGCTCGTCGCCGGGTCCGGGGCGCGCTCCGGCCGGCGCTTCCGCTTGCCGCCCCGGCGCGGGCCCGGCTTCAGCCACTGCCACCAGGGCTCGGCCATGGCCTTCCGCAGGTCGATCGGCTCGGCCTGCGGCTCCGGCTTCGGCTTCGGCTCCAGCGCCACCCGGGCCAGCGCCTCCTCGTGGGCCGCTCGCTGCTTCGCCCGCGCCTCCGCCCGGGCCCGGGCCTTCGCCGCGCGGGCCGCCTTCCACTCCGCCCAGGTCGACCGGGAGGGGACGTACAGCCGCACCCAGCGCACCACCAGCGCGCCGGGCACCGCGATCGACCCGGTCCAGATGAGCGTGGCCGTGCCGGTGCGCCACCAGTCGGGGCCGAGGTCGGCGAGGATGCCCACGCCCAGCGGCCCGCCCGATACGGCGGCCAGCAGCGCCATCACGGCCGCGCAGCCGATCGCCGCGAGCGCCGCCAGCACCGCGGTCTCGCCCCAGCCCCACGCGGGCAGGGGCGCGCCCCTGCCGGGCCGCCGGGCCGCCGCGACCGCCGTCAGCCACGCCACCGACGCCCCCGCCAGGGCCCCGACCAGCCAGTTCAGCGGCCAGTGCGGGCCCTCCGCGGGCAGCGCCGAGACCAGGGGGAAGTGCGGCAGCTGGGGGTAGGAGGTGACGCCGAGCGGGGCGACCACATTGCCGCCGCCGGCCGTGAAACCGGCGCCGATGCCGTACGCCGCGCCCCACACGATGGCGTTCGGCAGCAGCGCCAGGCTGATCAGCAGCACCGCGAAGCGGCCCTGCCATACGTTGCTGAGCTGGAGGAACGCCAGCTGTACGGAGCCGGTGTGGCTCAGCATCGAGACCGCGGTGAGCAGGGCGCCGCTGCCGAGCAGCACCAGGAGCCCGCTGGCGCCGGCGCGGCACGCGGCGAGCAGCCGCCGCCGTCGGCACCAGCTTCCGCGCAGCCACGACGCGCAGGTGACGACGCCCGCCGCCAGCCGGGGGGCGCCGGGGATCCGGTCCAGCGCCGCCTTCGCCCGCGCGGGCAGCCGTACCGGGAACCGGCCGTCGGCGACCCATACGCCGAGGGCGGCGACGGCCGCCGCGACGAGTGGCAGATGCCACGCGGCGCTGAGCGGGTCGATGCGCAGCGGCCCGGCCGTGGCGTACACCACGGCCGCCGTGCCGACGAGCAGATAGCCGCCCGTCACCCAGCCGAAGGTGATACGGGGGTCGACGACGGAGTCCTCGGGCACCCACTGCCCCTCGGCCTCCTCCGCCTGGCCCTGGTAGACCGCGTGCTGCGCGGCGCGGTAGAGCAGCCAGCAGGGCAGCGCGCTGATGAGCAGCGGGGTCAGCCCGACGGGCGCCGGATGCCCGGCCAGCGTCTCGGTCCGTACGAGGTCGGCGCCGTGCCCGAGGAGCCATAGGTCGGCGGCGATGTGCAGCGCCCCGTCGGGGCTGCTCTCAGGGGACGATGAGGTGATCCACAGCAGCAGGACGACGACGGCGAGCGTGCCCAGCCCGAGCCCCGCGGCCACCACGCCGCCGAGGAACGCTTCCCTGGCGACGGAGGGGTGCTGGAGCCCGGCGCTGCCGCGTGAGGACACCGATGGACTGCGATCGGTCGTTTGGGTCACGGGCCCATGCTGCCAATAACAGTCGTTTCATCCGTACATCAAGCGATTGGTCGCGTGTCGGGCCTAATCGGCTTATGTACCTTTTGTGGAGCGGCGTCCCACGGCCACGGAAGCCGCCCGGGAGCGAAAAAGGCGCGGGCCCGTACCACCCATCCGGGGGTACGGGCCCGCGCCTGCGTGAGGCGGTGGCGTCAGCCGGCCAGCGCGGCGCGCGCCAGACCGGCGGTCTCGGTCGGCGTCTTGCCGACCTTCACGCCCGCGGCCTCCAGGGCCTCCTTCTTCGCCTGGGCGGTGCCGGAGGAACCGGACACGATCGCACCGGCGTGGCCCATGGTCTTGCCCTCGGGCGCGGTGAAGCCCGCCACGTAGCCGACGACCGGCTTGGTGACGTTGGCCTTGATGAAGTCCGCGGCCCGCTCCTCGGCGTCGCCGCCGATCTCGCCGATCATCACGATCAGGTCGGTGTCGGGGTCGGCCTCGAAGGCGGCCAGCGCGTCGATGTGGGTGGTGCCGATGACCGGGTCACCGCCGATGCCGACGCAGGACGAGAAGCCGATGTCCCGCAGCTCGTACATCATCTGGTAGGTCAGCGTGCCGGACTTCGACACCAGACCGATCCGGCCGGGCTTGGTGATGTCGGCCGGGATGATGCCCGCGTTCGACTGCCCCGGCGTGATCAGACCCGGGCAGTTCGGGCCGATGATGCGGGTCTTGTTGCCCTTCTGACCGGCGTAGGCCCAGAAGTTCGCCGAGTCGTGCACGGCGATGCCCTCGGTGATCACCACGGCGAGCGGGATCTCGGCGTCGATCGCCTCGATGACCGCGCTCTTGGTGAACTTCTCCGGGACGAAGATGACCGTGACGTCGGCGCCGGTGGCCTCGATGGCCTCCTTGACCGAGCCGAAGACCGGAACCTCGGTGCCGTCGAAGTCAACGCTGGTGCCGGCCTTGCGCGGGTTCACGCCACCGACGATGTTGGTGCCCGAGGCGAGCATCCGACGGGTGTGCTTCTGCCCCTCGGACCCGGTCATCCCCTGGACGATGACCTTGCTTTCCTTGGTGAGGAAGATAGCCATGGTTTCTGGTGACCTCGTCCCTTACTTCGCAGCCAGCTCGGCGGCACGCTCGGCCGCGCCGTCCATGGTGTCCACCTGCTGAACGAGCGGGTGGTTGGCGTCGGTGAGGATCTTGCGACCCAGCTCCGCGTTGTTGCCGTCGAGACGCACGACGAGCGGCTTGCTGACGTCCTCGCCCTTGGACTTCAGCAGCTCCAGGGCCTGGACGATGCCGTTGGCGACGGCGTCGCAGGCGGTGATCCCGCCGAAGACGTTGACGAAGACGGACTTGACGTCCGGGTCGCCGAGGATGATCTCAAGACCGTTGGCCATCACCTCGGCGGAGGCGCCGCCACCGATGTCGAGGAAGTTGGCGGGCTTCACGTTGCCGTGGTTCTCACCGGCGTACGCGACGACGTCGAGGGTCGACATGACCAGACCCGCGCCGTTGCCGATGATGCCGACCTCGCCGTCGAGCTTGACGTAGTTGAGGCCCTTGGCCTTGGCGGCCGCCTCGAGGGGGTTGGCCGCGGCCTTGTCCTCGAGCGCCGCGTGCTCCGGCTGGCGGAACTCGGCGTTGGCGTCCAGCGTCACCTTGCCGTCCAGCGCGATGATCTTGCCGTCACCGGTCTTGACGAGCGGGTTGACCTCGACGAGCAGGGCGTCTTCCTTGATGAAGACGGTCCACAGCTTCTGGAGGACCTCCGCCACCTGGTCGGCGATCTCGGCCGGGAACTTCGCGGCGGCGACGATCTCGGCGGCCTTCTCGGGGGTCACACCCTCGATCGCGTCCACCGGGATCTTGGCGAGCGCGTCGGGGTTCTGCTCCGCGACGACCTCGATCTCCACGCCGCCCTCGACGGAGGCCATGGCGAGGAAGGTGCGGTTGGTGCGGTCCAGCAGGAAGGAGACGTAGTACTCCTCCTTGATGTCCGCGGTCTGGGCGAGCATCACCTTGTGGACCGTGTGGCCCTTGATGTCCATACCCAGGATCTGGGTCGCCTTCTCGACGGCGTCGGCCGGGTCGGAGGCCAGCTTGACGCCGCCCGCCTTGCCGCGGCCACCGACCTTGACCTGCGCCTTGACGACCGCGCGGCCGCCCAGTCGCTCGGCCACCTCGCGCGCCGCCTCAGGCGTGTCGATGACTTCACCGGCCAGCACCGGTACACCGTGCTTGGCGAAGAGGTCCCTCGCCTGGTACTCGAACAGGTCCACGCGCGTCCGTCCCTTTTCCATGGATATCGCGGTCGTTATCAGCGCGGGCGTGCCGCGGTGGCCAGCGTGAGGACGCGATCTATAACGAGGGCGGCACACGTGCGCCGGGTACGCGGCATGTCCGTCTCGCAGGTTATAACCGCGAGACCTGTGCCCCTAAATCGCAGATCACACTGGAGCGGTGATTACGGTCACAGATCGCGACCGTACCCACCTATCTCGCAACCGAAAGCGGGCAGTCCCCTCCCCAACGAGGACTGCCCGCGATCAGATGAAGCGGCTGCGTACGGCGGATTCGGCGCCGCCGTACGCGGCGGTTATGCGGCCTGCGTCATCAGACGGCCGGGAGGGTGCCCGCGGCGCCCGGCAGGTTGGTGGGCAGGTCGGCCGGGAGCTGCGCCGGGACGGTGGGCAGGTCGGTCGGCAGGGTGGCCGGGACCTGCGGGAGGTCGGTCGGCAGCTGGGCCGGAACCTGCGGCAGGTCAGCCGGAACGTTCGGCACGTCGGTCGGGAGCTGGCCCGGGACGTTCGGCAGGTCGGTCGGCAGCTGGGCCGGAACCTGCGGCAGGTCGGTGGGCAGCTGGGCCGGGACCTGCGGCAGGTCAGCCGGAACGTTCGGCAGGTCGGTCGGGAGCTGCGCCGGGGCCTGCGGCAGGGCCGGGAGCGCCGGGATGTTGGCGGCGTCGGTCAGGTCGACCGGGGCCACCGGGAGCAGGCTCTGCACACGGGCCACGGTGTTCACCGCGGTGCCCTGCGCGTTCGTGGCCACGGAACCGGTCAGGTCCAGCGCGAACGGAACGGTGGTGGTGGCCAGGTCGGCGGCGAACGGAACCGTGTTGTTCACGGTGTTCTGGACGACCGGCACGGCGTTGGCCACGGTGCCCTGCACGAACGGCACGGCGTTGGCGACGGTGTCCTGCGCGAACGGGAGCACGTTGCTGGCGGTGCCCAGCGTGTAGCCCTGCGCGCTGCCGACCACGTAGCCGACGTACGGAACGGTCTTGCCCGCGGCGTCACCGGCCAGCACGCCCGCGTCGTCCAGGGTGCCCTGCGCGACGGGGACGACCCGGACCACGACGCGGTTCACGACGGGCGGCAGCACGTCGTCGGCGACGCCGTTCACGACCGGCTTGGCGATGCCCACGGTGCCCTTGGCCTTGCCGGCCAGCTCCTCCGGGCGGACGCCCGCGCCGGAGAGGGAGGCGAGCAGGTTGTCGGCGGCGCCGGGAGCGGCGGGCAGCTTCGGGGCGGCCGGAAGCTGGGCGGGCACCTCGGCGGGGGCGCCCTTGATGGTCGGCACCTGGGCGGCGGGCAGCGAGGAGCCGTCGACCGGCAGCGAGCCGAGACCGGGCAGGTGCGGAACGACGCCGGGAACCTCGCCGGTGGGCAGGTCGACGTCGGCGGCCTTCTGGACGGACTTCACGGCGTGGTGCGCCTTCTTGACGACCTTGCCCGGCTTGGCGTCACGGGTCACGCCGTCGAGCGCGCCACCGGTCACGTCGCGGGTGGTCTTGGAGACGTCCGGCAGCCGGCCCTTGGCGGCACCGTCGACGGTGTCGTTGACGGTCCCGGTCACGCCGTCCACCGTCTTCTTCGCGGTGTCGTTCACCTTGGACGTGTCGGCCACATCGCCGGTCGCACCGTCAACCGTGTCGGTGACCTTGCCGGTCGTGTCCGTGACCTTGTCGGTGGTCTCGGTGACCTTGCGGGTCGTGTCGGTGACCTTCTGCGTGACGCCGCCCACCGTGCTGGTGACGCCGTCGGTGGAGGGGACGCTCGGGGTCTCGGCGGCGTTGGCGGCGGCGGAGCCGAGGGCCCAGATACCGGTGGCGGCGGCGGCGACGAGGATGGAGCGGCGAACGTTGTTGCGCATGGTGGAGGAAGTCCTTCGAATTCAAGAGGAGTGAGCGAACGGGCAGACCTGACCCGCCCCCGCGCGGCAGGTCTTGTGCAGACGGGGGGTGGTCTGCCCTAGCCGGGGAATTCGAGGACTTCGTTGTACCGCTCGCGCGTCGGCGCCGAGCTGTCCGCACGGACCGCGCCGGGCGCGAGCCCGAAGTGCGCGGCGCCGGACGGCGGCAGAGCGGCGTGGGTGTTCCCGCCACGGGGAGCGCCGCTGTCGCCGGTGCACTGGGTGACGGTCCCGAGGGGGGACCGCGGAACGGGCAGCGGCGCCGGGGCGCCCTCGCCCTGGTCCGCGCCGTCGGCCGCCCGGACGACGGTGCCATGACCGTGGTCGTGGGAGCCGGCGGTGCGCGGCGCGGTGGCGGCCGAGGCCGCCGTGTCGGGCCCCAGCGGGGCCGCGGCGGGCCGGGCCGGGTGCGGCGACGGGGGGTTCTCGTCGGTGCCGTTGGCCACCGGGCCGTGGCCCGGCGCGGCACCGTGGGCACCGGAGGCGTGGCCCAGGGCGCCGACACTCGCGTCGCCGACCTCGGACAGCCGCACCGGAAGTTTCGTGCCCGTGGCGTTCTCGACCAGGTCATCGACGGGGTCGGTGACCTGCCGCTCGACCGGCTCGCGCACCGGTTCCACCGTCTTGCGGACGGTGTCGGTGGCGGTGTGCACCGCCTTGCGCGCCGCGGTGTCCGCGGTCCTGGCCGTCTTGGCCGTCTTGGCCGTCTTGGCCGGGAGGTGCTTCGCCACCGGCTTCGCGGTGGTGTCGGCCTTCCCGGCGCTGTCCTTCTCGGCGCTGTCCTTCTCGGCGTTCTCCGTGGCGGAGGTCTCAGCGGCGGACGAGGAGCCGAGCAGGTCCGATGTCTGGACCTGGTGGCCCGTCACCGATCCTGCGAGGCCTTCCTTTTCCGCCGCGTGGGCGCTGCCACCGAAGAGGAACGCGAGTGCCAGGAAGCCCCCGAGGAACAGCGCCGCCGTCAGCGCCCGCCGCGCGGCCACGGTGCGCGGCAGGCGCACAGCGGCAGGCACAGCGAACACGGCAGACAAGGGGGACCTTCCCTGGTACGGACATCAGGCGAGGCGCCAAGCGGACGGTCACATTCACGTCCTGGCGACGGGAGTGATCCTTGCATGACCCACAGGGGGCCGCGCAAGCCCTGGGCCGCTGATGGTCACTGATGCATCGCCATGTCCGGTATCGGCAGTTGGCGCCGCTCGATCGCCGCCGCCATCACCTCCGGGAAGAGATCGGGGGTGCAGGCGAAGGCGGGTGCGCCGAGCGCGGCGAGGGCCGCCGCGTGCTCCCGGTCGTAACTCGGCGCCCCCTCGTCGGACAGCGCGAGCAGCGCCACGAACCGCACCCCGGACGCCTTCATCGCGGCGATCCGGCCCAGCATCTCGTCGCGTATGCCGCCCTCGTAGAGGTCGCTGATCAGCACGACGACGGTGTCCGCGGGCCGGGTGATCCGCTCCTGGCAGTACGCGAGCGCGCGGTTGATGTCGGTGCCGCCGCCGAGCCGGGTGCCGAACAGGACGTCCACCGGATCGTCCAGCTCGTCGGTCAGGTCCACGACGGCGGTGTCGAAGACGACGAGCCGGGTGGCGATCGACCGCATCGAGGCGAGCACGGCGCCGAAGACGGAGGCGTACACCACGGACGCGGCCATCGACCCCGACTGGTCGACGCACAGGATGACGTCCTTCTTCACCCCGCGCGCCGCCCGCCCGTAACCCACCAGCCGCTCGGGAACCACCGTGCGGTGCTCGGGGAGGTAGTTCTTGAGGTTGGCGCGGATGGTGCGGTCCCAGTCGATGTCCCGGTGGCGGGGGCGGCCGACCCGGGCCGAGCGGTCCAGCGCGCCGGTGAGGGTCGCGCGGGTGCGGGTCGCGAGCCGCTTCTCCAGCTCCTCGACGACCTTGCGGACGACGGCACGGGCCGTGGTCCTGGTGGTCTCCGGCATCGCCTGGTTGAGCGAGAGCAGGGTGCCCACCAGGTGCACGTCCGCCTCCACGGCCTCCAGCATCTCGGGCTCCAGCAGCAGCGCCGACAGGCCGAGCCGGTCGATGGCGTCACGCTGCATGACCTGGACGACGGAGGCCGGGAAGTACGTACGGATGTCGCCGAGCCAGCGCGCCATGTGGGGCGCGGAGCCGCCGAGCCCGGCCGGCCGTGAGGCGCCGCCGCCCGGCGGGCCGCCGCTGCCTCCGCCCGGAGCCGCGGGGCCGTCCTCGCCGCCGCCGGAACCGTAGAGCGCTTCGAGCGTGCGGTCCATGGCGGCGTCGGTCCCGTTCAGGGAGCGGCCGGTGCCGTCGCCGCCCTGCCCGCCGAGCACCAGCCGCCAGCGCCGCAGCCGCTCGTCCCCCGCGTCCGTACCGGTGTCCGCGTTGATGTCCGGGGTGATGTCCGGGGTGATCTCCGGGTCTTCCGTCATCGGGCCGCCTCCGCGGTGTCGTCGGGGCCAGGGCGAGGGTCAGGGTCAGGGTCCAGGCCGAGCAGCAGCCGCACCGTCGGTACGACGGCGGCCGCGCGGTCCGCGTCGAGCCCGGGGCCGAAGCCGGGCGCCGCGGGCGCCGCCTCGCCGCCCACGGCGCCCGGCTCACCGGCCGCGGGCCCGGGGCCGCGCCGGACCAGCTCGCCCAGGGTGCGGCGGACGCCCGTGTCGTACGCGGAGAAGGTGCGCCGCAGCAGCGGCAGGACGTCCGTGAACGCCCCGGCGGGTACGGAGGTGAGCCAGCCGTCGATCAGGCCGAGCAGCCGTTCGTCGTGGACGAGCAGCGGGCCGCCGCCCGCGCCGCCGCCGATGAACCCCTCGATCCAGGAGGCCGCTTCGGGTGGTGCGGTGCCGGGCGAGAGCGCGAGCCGCATGAGCCGGGCCGCCTCGTCCTCGGCGAGCCGCCCGTCGTCCAGCAGCAGGCGCGCGGCCCGGCCGCGGAGCAGCCCCGGGGTGGCGGGGGTGCCCTCCCGCCCGGCGATGACGCGCAGCACGGCCGCCCAGCGCGCCCGCAGCGAGTCATCGGCCGACGGCTCGCTCGGGGTGGGCTCCGGCAGGAGGCCGACCGCCCGGTGCACGGCCTCCAGGTGGCGGAGCATGTCGGCGGCGCCGTCCGC
This sequence comes from Streptomyces sp. NPDC019937, assembly GCF_040631655.1. NCBI lineage: Bacteria > Bacillati > Actinomycetota > Actinomycetes > Kitasatosporales > Streptomycetaceae > Streptomyces > Streptomyces sp. NPDC019937. Next base: position 104,327 of record NZ_JBEYAL010000007.1, on the reverse strand, counting down.
GTCGAGCCCCACACAGGCGGGCGGCAGCCCCACCAGGATCCGCTCGGCCAGGCCCGTGGCGACCTCGCCGAGCGCCGCCGTGTCGGTGCCGCGCACGTCCCCGTACCGCACGGACCGCACCAGGGCGGGCAGCGCCTGCGCGAGGTGGCCCACGTCGGCGTCGAGCGCGGCGCGGTCGGCGAGCGCGCGCATCACCACGGGGAGGGCGTCGGGGAGCGCCGCCAGCAGACAGCGCTCGGCCAGCTCGGTGACCTCGGCGAGGGCCGTGGCGCCCAGCGCCTCGGACTCGGCCCTGGCGGTGGCCGCCGACAGCACGGTGGTGCCCCACACCCCCGCCTCCGCGACCCGCACCGACAGCTCCGGCTCCCAGCGCAGCCGCCAGGTCTCGCGGAACGTGCCGGTGCTGCCGCGCGAGGCCGCCGGGGTGCCCCAGCCGATCCCCAGCAGCCGAAGCCGGTGCAGCAGCCGGCTGCGCGCCGCGTCCATGTCCTTGCGCAGATCCAGCTCCAGCTCCCGCTCCACGGCCTCGGGCGCCAGCCGCAGCGAACGCTGGGTGCTCCGCAGATCCCGCTGGAGCGGTACGGCGGGGGCCGACGCGGGGACCTCGCCCAGCACGTCCCCGACCACGAGCCGGTCCCGCACCAGCGCGAGCGGCACGTCCGAGCCCTCGCACATGACGGCCCGCACGGCATCGGTGGTCTCGGCGAGCCCGGCGAGCGGGCGGCCGCGCAGCGCTGCGAGCGTTTCGGCGAGCCGCACGGCCTCGATGACATGCGCGGACGACACCGCGAAGTCCTCGTCCCGGAGCAGCCCGGCGACCTTGGTCAGCCAGCGCTCCAGGGGCCGGTCCGGGGCGTGGAAGAGATGGCTGTACCAGCCGGGCGAGGCGATCCCCGCCCCGTAGCCGCTGTGCCGTGCCAGCCTGCGGTGTGTCCAGGGCACCCAGCTGATCTCGGCCTTGACCTTCGGCAGCCCCTTGAGCAGCTGCCGGTCGGCGGTCACCGTGGGGCGGGCGGCCAGCGCCGGTACGTGCCAGGCCCCGCACACGACGGCGACCGCCTCCCCGAACTCCCGCCGCGCCGCGTGCATCCGCACCCGCATATGGGCCTCCCGGACGGCGTCGTCCCCGTGCCCGCCGTGCCCGTACGCGGACCGCAGCTCCCCCATGGCCTCGGCGACGGCGGCGAACGCCGCGGTCCCGCCGGCGCCGCGGTGCTCGACGACGTCCTCCCACCAGCGCTCCGGGTCCTCGTACCCGGCCGTCTCGGCGAGGACGGCGAGCGGATCGACGCGCACCCGCTCGGCCGGTCCGGCGGCAGGTCCGGCCGGATCGCCCGCTTGACGGGCATCGTCCTTCGCCGCCATGGCCAGGGAGTGCGCGGCCGGGAGGTCGATGAACCGCACGGGCACATCGCGGGCCAGCGCCCACTGGATCGCCGCCCACTCCGGCGAGAACCCGGCCATCGGCCAGAACCCGGCGCGCCCCGGGTCGTTCGCCACATGCGCGAGCAGCGCCACCGGCGGGCGCATGCCCTCGTCGGCGGCGAGGTGCACCAGCGCGTCCGCCTCCGGCGGGCCCTCGATGAGCACGACGCCGGGCTCGCACTCGTCGAGCGCCGCCCGCACGGCCCGCGCCGACCCGGGGCCGTGGTGCCGCACCCCCAGCAACAGCGGCCACTCCGGCACGACGGCTCCCGCGGCCCCGCCGCCTCCGGGTGTCGCCACCAGCTCCGCAGCCGTCACGCGCTCACCTCTCGGCACGCGCGGTAGAAGTCCTTCCACCCGTCGCGCTCGCGGACGACCGCCTCCAGGTACTCCTGCCAGATGACGCGGTCGGCCGCCGGGTCGCGGACGACCGCGCCCAGGATGCCCGCCGCCACGTCACCGGCCCTCAGCACGCCGTCGCCGAAGTGGGCGGCGAGCGCCAGCCCGTTCGTCACCACGGAGATGGCCTCCGCCGTCGACAGGGTGCCGGAGGGCGACTTGAGCTTCGTACGGCCGTCCCCGGTCACCCCTTCGCGCAGCTCGCGGAAGACCGTGACGACGCGGCGGATCTCGTCCACGCCCGCCGGGGCCTCGGGAAGGTCCAGCGAGCGGCCGATCTGGGCGACGCGGCGGGCGACGATGTCGACCTCGTCCTCCGGAGTGGCGGGCAGCGGCAGCACCACCGTGTTGAAACGGCGGCGCAGCGCGCTGGACAGCTCGTTGACGCCGCGGTCGCGGTCGTTGGCGGTGGCGATGAGATTGAAGCCGCGGACCGCCTGGACCTCCTCCCCCAGCTCGGGAATGGGCAGGATCTTCTCGGACAGGACGGTGATCAGGGTGTCCTGCACATCGGCCGGGATGCGCGTCAGCTCCTCCACGCGCGCGGTCATGCCGTCCGCCATCGCCCGCATCACGGGGCTCGGGACGAGCGCGTCGCGGCTGGGGCCGTGGGCGAGGAGCCGGGCATAGTCCCAGCCGTAGCGAATGGCTTCCTCGGGCGTCCCGGCCGTGCCCTGGACCAGCAGCGTCGAATCGCCGCTGACCGCCGCCGCCAGATGCTCCGAGACCCAGGTCTTGGCCGTGCCGGGGACGCCGAGCAGCAGCAGGGCGCGGTCGGTGGCGAGCGTGGTGACGGCGACCTCGACGATGCGGCGCGGACCCACGTACTTGGGTGTGATCACGGTGCCGTCCGGCAGCGTGCCGCCGAGCAGATACGTGGCGACGGCCCACGGCGACAGCCGCCAGCGGGCCGGGCGCGGGCGGTCGTCGGCGGCGGCCAGCGCGCTCAGCTCGTCGGCGAAGGCGTCCTCGGCGTGCGGGCGGAGGACCTCGGCGGCCTCGGCGGCCTTGCCCGCTCCGTCGCCCTCGGAAATCTGGGTCATCTCAGGTGAATTGGTTCCGGACACAGTGACGGTCACAGCTCCCCCACGGCTCGTTTGCTCGTTCCGCTCCCGGACGCGTCATTCACTGTGCACCACGCCACTGACAACGAACCCGGCGTCAACTGACCCGCAGGTCAGGGCGATTGTCAGTGGGTGGTCGTACCGTCGCAGACATGAATCCGCAGGGGGAACGCCGGACGGCGGAACAGGTGCTGCCGGAGGGCTCGGAGCCGCCCGAGCGGGCCGAGCAGCGGCTCGGCGAGCGCGCACGGCGCGCGGAGGCCGCCGGGGGCGGGCGCGGGGGCGCGGGCAGCGCAAGCAGCACGGGCGGCTCCGGATCCGGCGGCGGCGCGGGCGACGCGAGCGCCACGGGCCGCGCGGGCGGCACCGGCGGCCCGGGCGGGGTCGCCGCGGGCGATGCAGGCAGCGCGAGCGGCACAGGCGGCAGGGGCCGCACGGGCGACACAGGCAGCGCGAGCGGGCCGGGCGGGGGCGGCACGGGCAGTACCAGCAGTCAGGCCGCTGCGGGCGGCACCGGCGGCCCGGGCGGGGTCCCGGCGGGCGCCGCGGGCGGCACGGGCAGCCCGAGCCCGTCGGGTGGCACCGGCAGTGCGGGGGCCACGAGCGGCGCGGGGGCCGCGGGCACCGCGGGCGGGGGTGCCGATCCGGTCGCGGTGCGGCGGCGTGCCGAGCGGCGCGGCCAGCGCATCGCGGCGGGCGCCACGGAGCTGGAGCAGCGGCTGGCGGACCTGCTGCGTGACGGTCTGGCCACGGCCGACCACGCCGGATATGGGGCGTGGGACGAGACGGCCGCCCGCATGGTCGACGCCCAGGCCCCCGGCCTCGGGGCACGGGTGCGGGAATGGGGCGCCATCCCCTCCTCCGGCCCCGGCTGGCCCGCCCGCCTGCTGGAGGAATGCGCCCTGACACACCTCCTCAACCAGGGCTTCCTCCACCTCGACAGCCTGCCGGAGGAGCTGGCCGCCACCACGCGCTCACGGGTCGGCGTCACGACGCCGGTGGCCGAACTGCTCGCGCACGGGCAGCCGGTCCGGGACCACTGGCTCGTCCTGGGCGGCCAGGACAGCGAGGACGGCAAGCTCACCACCCGGCGGATCTGGCTCCGCGGCCGGACCACGGGCCGGATGGCGCTGCTGCTGTCCTTCGGCGCGGCGGGCCGATCGCCCGATCCGGCGCTGCCGCCCGGTCTCGTGCTCGACGCGGACCTCGTCTACTACCCGGGCACGCGTCCGCTGCGGGCCGCGCTGGGCACCCGCTATCCACCCACCGCGGCGGCCGCGGCCGCCGAAGCCCCGGCGGCCGCCGGGGCGCCCGACGGCGGCGGCATCGACGCGGCGCTCGCCGCCTACGGCGAGGCGCTGAGCGCCGACCCCTGGCTGGAGGACTGGCCCGTCGTGCTCTCCGGCGTCACGCCCGTCCCCGGTGCCGACGGATGGCAGTTGGCGGACGAGGCCGCCGGGACCGCGCTCCCCGTCGACCCGAGGTGCCTCGGCCGTACGAACCTGTGGCAGCTCACCGCGATATCGGGCGGCCGCCCCGTCACCGTCTTCGGCACGTGCGGGCACCGCGGCATCACGCCCCTCACCACCTGGGATCCGGAACCCGTCCCGCTCGCCCTCGGCACCCGCCCGACGTCGTACGGAGGCACGCGTTGACCAGCACCAGCTCCAGCGCCACCACCGCGCCCGTGGCGTGGGACGACCTCGTCGCCGCCGCCCTGCTCGGCACCGAGCGCCGCACCCCGCCCGTCGCCGCGCGGCCCGGGCAGGACGCGGCGTCCGCCCTGCTGGACGCCGCCGCGCTCAGCACCGTACGGCGGCGGGCCGGGCTGCGCCCCGCCCCCGCCCGGCCGAGCCCGGAGCCCGCGCCCGAGGATCCGCGCCCGGCGCTCCCGCCCGCCGCCCGCAGCCGGCTGGCGATGCTGCTCGCCGACCGCTCGTCCCCCGGGCGCAGCAGGCCGCGTTCCGCCCCCGACCTGGCCGAGCTGCTGCCCCAGTGGCTCGCCCTCGCCAACCAGTACGGCTATCGCGCGCCCGACGCCCTGCTCCCCACCCTGCTCGACGCGGCCCGCGCCCGTACCGACCTGCGGCCCGAGGCGCTCACCCTCGGCGGACCCCGGGCGCTGTGGCTCGCCCGGCTCAACCCGGACTGGAAGTTCGCGCTGCGGGGCGGGCCGCCCGGGCGGGGCGCGGCCCCCGCGTCCGGGCCGGGCGGGGCCGCCGCGTCCGACGCCGAGGCGCGGCGGCAGTGGGAGGAGGGGCTGTTCGCCGAGCGGGTGTCGCTGCTGGCCCGGACCCGCCACCACGACCCGGCGGCCGGGCTGGCCCTCCTCAGCGGCACCTGGTCCACCGAGCGGGCCGAAGACCGGCTGATGTTCCTGGACTCGCTCCGCGACGACCTCGTGCCTACGGACGAACCCTTTCTGGAGCAGGCGCTGTCCGACCGCAGCCGCAACGTCCGGGCGACCGCCGCCGAACTGCTGGCCGCGCTGCCCGACTCCGCGTTCGCCGCGCGGATGGCGGAGCGGTCCGCGCGCTGCGTCTCCCTGCCCCCGGACACCGGGCAGATCACCGTCGCCCCGCCTGCGCGGTGCGACAGCGGGATGCAGCGCGACGGCGTCGTGCCCAAGCCGCCGTCCGGCCGGGGGGAACGGTCCTGGTGGCTGGGCCAACTGGTGGAGGCCACGCCACTGGCCCGCTGGTCCGAGTGGTTCGGGGGGCTGGACGCGGACCGGATCGTCGCCCTGCCGGTCGCGGACGGCTGGAAGGCGGACCTGCACGCGGCCTGGTGCCGGGCCGCCGTGCGGCAGCGGAGCGCGGAGTGGTCCCGCGCGCTCCTCGGCACTCCGGGCGCGCCTCCCGCCGCCGCCGCTTGGCGGGACCCGGCGAAGCTGCTGTCCGCCCTGCCCGCGGCGGAACGGGCCCAGTGGGTCGCCGACTTCATCGCCTCCCACGGGCTGTCCGACGCGTTCCGGCTGCTGGGGGTGTGCGCGGTGCCGTGGGCCGAGCCGCTGGGCAGTGCGGTCGTGGACGCGCTGGACATCGCGCGGGACGCGGGCAGCTACCCGTGGAGCTTCAGCGGGGTCATGGGCCTGGCCGAGCGCTGCCTCGACCCGGCCCAAGCGGACCGCCTGGAGGTGCTGACCGCCCTCCCGGACGAACCGGAGGGCGCGGCGCCGGGGGCCGGTGGGTACTGGTCGGAGGCGTTCCAGCGGTTGGTGGGGACGCTGAGGTTGCGGGCGGTCATGTGGTCCGAGCTGACCGGCGGCTGACCCCCGCCCCTCCCCTCCCCGCAACCGGACCTCCGCCCCGGACCACCGGCAGCGGTGTCGCGGCCCGGTGCGCGGGCAGCGGCCGGGCGTGGCGGTCAGGCGGCTACGGGGCGGACGTTCTGGCGGACCCAGTCGACGATCGACGTCGTCGTCGCGCCCGGGGTGAAGATCTCCGCCACGCCCTGTTCCTTCAGCGGGGGGATGTCCGCGTCGGGGATGATGCCGCCGCCGAAGACCTTGATGTCCTCCGCCTCGCGCTCCCGCAGCAGCTCCAGCACCTTGGCGAACAGGGTCATATGGGCACCGGAGAGGATCGAGAGGCCGATCGCGTCGGCGTCCTCCTGGATCGCGGTGTCGACGATCTGCTCGGGGGTCTGGTGGAGGCCGGTGTAGATGACTTCCATGCCCGCGTCGCGCAGCGCTCGCGCGATGACCTTCGCGCCGCGGTCATGGCCGTCGAGCCCCGGTTTGGCCACCACCACACGGATCGGACCGGTCACACCCATCGCAGCCTCCAAGCCCTAGTGCGCTCATCCGCGTGAACGAACGTTATCTCCAGCTTCCCGCAAGCATCCCCTACCCGGCAGTTTCGCGATGCGCAGGGAGGGGGAAATCACACCCGGAACGTCTTCGACCTCGGGTCGACCACCAAGGGGAGCCGCAGCGGGGACCGTCGCACCGCGCAGCGCCGCCCGGCAGCCGTATGGACGACGGCATGGCATGGGCATGGCGGCGCGGTGCGGCGGCGCGGTCTGCCACGGCACGGCCGCAGTCACGGCTGCCCCGACGCACGGGCACAAGGGGGCGGTCGTCATGGGCCTCGTCCACGCACAGCACAAGAGGGCCCGGGCCCTCGCTCTCGATCTGGCGATCCTCGCCGGGCACCTCCTCCTCTACCCCACCGGCCTCCGGCAGGAGCGTCCGCCCGCCACGCCCCCGCCCGACCTCCGAGGACACCGTCCCGTGCTGCTCCTCCACGGCTTCATCGACAACCGTTCCGTCTTCGTGCTGCTGCGCCGCTCCCTCCTCCGCCACGGCCGCCAGCATGTCGAGGCCCTCAACTACTCCCCCCTGACCTGCGACCTCCGCACCGCCGCCGCGCTGCTGGCCCGCCACGTGGAGGACGTCAGCGCCCGCACCGGCCACCGTCAGGTGGACATCGTGGGCCACAGCCTGGGCGGGCTGATCGCGCGGTACTACGTCCAGCGGCTGGGCGGCGACGCACGGGTGCACTCCCTGGTCACGCTGGGCACCCCGCACTCCGGCACCCGCGTCGCGCCCTTGTTGTCCGCACATCCGCTCGTGCGTCAGATGTGCCCGGACTCCGAGGTGATAACGGAGTTGAGGCAGCCTGCCCCCGAATGCCGTACGCGTTTCGTTTCTTTCTGGAGTGATGTGGATCAGTTGATGATCCCGGCGGAAGTCGCCCGCATAGACCATCCGGATCTGATCTTTCGCAACATCAAGGTCAGCGGGGTGGGACATCTCGCCCTACCGGTCCGCTCGGCCGTCGCCACCGGGATCCGGGAGGCCCTGGACGCCGCCGATGCCACGCGGGCGGACACTTCGGGTGCCTTCTCGGTCGCTTGATACGGCCGAAAATTGCCGAACAACCGTCGAACGCCGGGCCAAGAGTGGGCGCACAGTCAACCGAAAGAGGTCCAAATGCCCTTTCCCGCGCTGCTCAAAACTTGCTGAAGATTGTCGCTTCCGCGTACCGCCGGGTACAGTCGCCGCTAATTCTCCTGCAGCCGAGGCGAAAGAGAAGTTGGTGGTGAACGACCGTCACCCGTCGGGGGCAACCCCGACCGTCCCCGCTCCAGACGCCTCGTATTCCTACGACGAGGCCTACGGCCAGCACCAGGACACAGCGCACGGTTACGCCGGGTACGACGGGTACCCCACCGGCAGCTTCGCCAACCTCGCCGCGTACGACGAGCCCGATCCTCTCTTCGGCTCCCTTCCCGGCGGCTACGGGGACGGCCAGGGCGGCGACCCCAACGGCGGGCACAGCGGCCAGTACGACGCGCCCCAGTGGAGCGACGGCGGCGCGTACGACACCGGCGCCTACGACACCACCGCGATGTGGGCCGCCTCCGGTCATCAGCTGCCCTCCGATGTACCCACCCAGCGGCAGGACGACACCGGCGGCCACTGGGACGCCGACGCCTGGGGTGCGCAGTCCCACCAGTGGGACACGGGCGCGTACGACACCACCGGGCAGTACGGCGACGCCGCCACGGGGCAGCTCGACGCGGGCCAGTACGACACCGGCCAGTACGACACCACCGGCCAGTACGACACGGGCCAGTACGACACCGGCCAGTACGACACGGGGCAGTTCGACACCGGACAGTTCGATACGGGCCACTTCGACACGGGCCAGTACGACGTCTCGGGGCAGTACGAGGTCATCAGCCAGCACGCCGCGTACGACACCTCCGGCGTCGACACCGGGCAGACCCAGTTCTGGGACACCTCGGCCTACGCCACCGTCGACGAAACGCAGTACGCCGAGCACGCCGAGCACACGGCGCACACCGAGGACACCGCGCACACCGCGGTCTTCGAAGCCGTGGCCGAGGCGGAACCGGAACCCCACCCCGACCCCGAACCCGCCGCCGACATCACCCCGCCGCCCGCCGCCACCGCCACCCGCTCCGGCGGCCGCGCCCGCCGCCGCACCGCGCCCTCCCGCCCCAAGCGCTCCGCGCTCCTCACCGTCGCCGTCCCGTCCGTCTGCGCGCTCGGCGTCACCGCCGTGGCCGCCGCTTCCGTGAGCGGCATGTCCAGCGACACGAAGGACGACACGACCACACAGGCGGTCCCCGACGCGCAGCCCGTCAAGGCCTCCGTCGCCAACAGCGAGATGGACACCCGGCTCGCCGGGGTCGACGACGGCGTCAACGACTTCCGGGAGCGCGCCAGCCGCACCCAGGAGCGGATCGACCTCAAGGCGCGCCAGGCCGCCGAGAAGAAGCGCAAGGCGGAGGAGGCGGCGCGCAAGGAGGCGATGCGGCCGAAGTTCGCGCTGCCGGTCAAGCAGCACGGACTGAGCGCCGGCTTCGGCCAGGCGGGCATCAACTGGATGTCCCTGCACACCGGGATCGACTTCCCGGTCAGCCAGGGCACGCCCGTCATGGCGGCGACCGACGGCACCGTGCGCACCCAGTGGAACGACGCCTACGGCAACATGGTCATATTGACCGCTCCCGACGGTACGGAGACCTGGTACTGCCACCTCAGCAGCACCAAGATCCGCTCCGGGACGGTCAAGGCCGGGGACGTCATGGCCTACTCGGGCAATTCCGGCAACTCCACCGGCCCGCACCTGCACTTCGAGGTGCATCCGGGCGGCGGGGCGGCCGTGGATCCGCAGCCGTGGCTGCGCAGCCACGGCCTCGACCCCAACTGACCTGACCGGCCCCGCCCTTAAAGCTAGAGCTTTTCGACCGGCGCGTACCGCAGCAGCAGCCGCTTCGGCTTCTCACCGCCGAAGTCGATCGTCGCCTCCGCGTTGTCCCCGGTGCCCTTCACCGCCACCACGGTGCCGAGCCCGAACGAGTCGTGCGTCACCCGGTCCCCGATGGCCAGGGAGACCACCGGACGGTCCTTGGCCCGCCGCGTCGCGAAGCCGGACGCGGAGGACACAGAGGATCCAGCCCGGGAGCGCGACGACGAGAACCCCGACGACAGCCCCGAGCCCGCCCCGGAGCCCGACATGGCGCCCATCGACGCCGACGGGGTCGCGGGCCCGGTGCGCCGCCACCGCACGTACTGGTCGGGGATCTCCTCCAGGAAGCGGGACGGCGGGTTGTACGCGGGCTGGCCCCACGCGCTGCGCATCGTCGACCGGGACAGATACAGCCGCTCGCGGGCGCGCGTGATCCCCACGTACGCCAGCCGCCGCTCCTCCTCCAGCTCCTTGGTCTGGCCGAGCGCGCGCATGTGCGGGAAGACCCCGTCCTCCATGCCGCTGAGGAAGACGACCGGGAACTCCAGCCCCTTGGCCGTGTGGAGCGTCATCAGGGTGATGACCCCGGCGCCCTCCTCGTCCTCGTCGGGGATCTGGTCGGAGTCGGCGACGAGCGCGACCTGCTCCAGGAAGTCCGCGAGCGTGCCGGGGTTCTCCTCGCCCCGGTCCTGCTCGAACTCCAGGGCCACCGAGGCCAGCTCCTGGAGGTTTTCGATACGGGTCTCGTCCTGCGGGTCGGTGGACGCCTGCAGCTCCGCCAGATAGCCGGTGCGCTCCAGCACGGCCTCCAGGACGGTCGCCGGGCCCGCGCCCGACTCCACGATGGTCCGCAGTTCCTCCATGAGCGCGTTGAACCGCTTGACCGCGTTCGCCGAGCGGGCCGCCATGCCGTACGCCTCGTCGACGCGGCGCAGCGCCTGCGGGAAGGTGATCTTCTCGCGCGCCGCGAGCGCGTCGATCATCGCTTCGGCGCGGTCGCCGATGCCGCGCTTGGGCACGTTCATGATGCGGCGCAGCGGTACGGCGTCCTCGGGGTTGGCCAGCACGCGCAGGTACGCGAGGACGTCGCGGACCTCCTTGCGCTCGTAGAAGCGGACCCCGCCGACGACCTTGTACGGCAGCCCGACCCGGATGAAGACTTCCTCGAAGACACGGGACTGGGCGTTGGTGCGGTAGAACACCGCGACGTCCCCGGCCTTGGCGTCCCCCGCGTCCGTCAGCCGGTCGATCTCGTCGGCGACGAACTGGGCCTCGTCGTGCTCGGTGTCGGCGACGTAGCCGGTGATGGTGGCGCCGGTGCCGGCCTCGGTCCACAGGTTCTTCGGGCGGCGGTTCTCGTTGCGCTCGATGACGGCGTTGGCGGCGCTCAGGATGGTCTGGGTGGAGCGGTAGTTCTGCTCCAGCAGGATCGTCCGCGCGTCCGGATAGTCCTCCTCGAACTGGAGGATGTTACGGATCGTGGCGCCCCGGAACGCGTAGATCGACTGGTCGGCGTCGCCCACGACGCACAGCTCCCCGGCATCCTGCTCATCCGTGCCGGTGCCCACCAGCTCGCGCACCAGCGTGTACTGAGCGTGGTTGGTGTCCTGGTACTCGTCGACCAGGACGTGCCGGAAGCGGCGGCGGTAGTGCTCGGCGACGTCCGGGAACGCCTGGAGCAGATTGACCGTGGTCATGATGATGTCGTCGAAGTCGAGGGCGTTGGCCTCGCGCAGCCTCGACTGGTACATCGCGTACGCCTCGGCGAGCGTCTTCTCGAAGCCGTCCGCCGCCTGCCCCGCGAAGGTCTCCTCGTCGATCAGCTCGTTCTTCAAGTTGGAGATCTTGGCGCTGAACGACTTCGGCGGGAACTTCTTCGGGTCCAGGTCGAGATCCCGGCACACCAGCGCCATCAGCCGCTTCGAGTCGGCGGCGTCGTAGATCGAGAACGATGAGGTGAAGCCCAGCTTCTTCGACTCGCGGCGCAGGATGCGCACGCACGCGCTGTGGAACGTCATCACCCACATCGCGTTCGCCCGCGGGCCGACCAGCTCCTCGACCCGCTCCTTCATCTCCCCCGCCGCCTTGTTGGTGAAGGTGATGGCGAGGATCTGCCCGGGGTGCACGTGGCGGGTGCCGAGCAGGTACGCGATGCGGTGGGTGAGCACCCGGGTCTTGCCGGACCCGGCCCCCGCGACGATCAGCAGCGGCGAGCCCGTGTGCTCCACGGCGGCCCGCTGCTGCTCGTTCAGCCCCTCCAGCAGCGCCGCCGGGTCGACGGCCGGGCGGGCCGCGCCGTCCCGGTAGTACGCCTCTCTGGTCCCCCCGCTCGGCACCGGCGCGTCGAAGGCACCGCTGAAGAGGTGGTGCGGCACGTCCTCGCCGCCTGAACCGCCGGCGGGATCCGGGTGCGCGGAATCCTCGGGCGGCGGGGGCTCCTCGCCCGGAGGCCCGAGATCCGCCAGGAAGCTGTCGTCAAAGAGGCTGCTCATCGCTCACCGAGTTTAGGGGGTGCCATCCGGACCATGCCGGGCTCGCGGGCCCTGGCACGCACGCTCGCCGATCCGGCCTGGTCCGGACGGCACCCCCTAGGCGCCACACTGACAGCCTACGCATGGACTGCGTAGGGATGTCACGAAACGGTTTCGGGCAAAACGACCACCAGCCTTCACAGGAGCACCACGAGTTGGCTACCGTCCTCCCCCAGGCGGCCCGTACACCCGTCGGCGAACCGCGCCGGCCCGGGCGGCCTCCGCCGAGTCCGGCCACGTCGCAAGGCGCCCGGAGCCGGGGACCCACAACGCAACACCGGGGTGAATCGGCCCGAGCAGCGGTACGGCGTCACGACGCGCCGGCCGCCCGCGCACGGCCGTAGGGCAACCTTCCGAACCGCCCGAACCCGACAGCTAACCCGGTAGGCGGTCCACGGAAGGAGTCGCCTCCCTTGGCGTCGCACCGCAAGCCGCGGACCCGAATACCCACCGCCGCCGCCTCCACCGGGCGCCGTACCGCCGTCGGATTCACCACCGCCGCCCTCGCCTCCGTCACCCTCCTCTCCCAGACCGCGAACGCCGCCCCGGGCGACCCGAAGCCCGGCACCACGCAGTCGATCGAGGCGGTCAAGGAGAAGGTGGACACGCTCTACCACCAGGCGGAATCCGCCACCCAGCACTACAACGCCGCCAAGGAGCGCTCCGAGCGGCAGCGCACCAAGGTCAACCGGCTGCTGGCCGATGTCGCCGAGAACACCGAGAAGCTCAACGAGGCCCGCCGCACGCTCGGCACCTACGCCGCGGCCCAGTACCGCGACGGCGGCATGACCTCGAGCGCCGCGAGCCTGCTGTTCTCCAACGACCCGCAGGACCTCTTCGACCAGTCCCATCTGATGAGCCGGATGGCCGGTTCGCAGAAGAGAGCCGTCGACGACTTCCAGACGCAGGCGGCGAAGGCCGCCAAGGAGCGCGGGGAAGCCGCCAAGAGCCTGGCGTCGCTGACCGAGACCCAGAAAGAGCTGAAGACCAAGAAGAAGTCCGTCCAGGACAAGCTGTCCCAGGCCCGCCGGCTGCTGGCGAGCCTGACCGCCAAGGAGAAGGCGCGGCTGGCGGCGATCGAGAAGAAGAAGGCCGAGGAGGCCCGGCGCAAGGCGGCCGAGCTGGCCGAGAAGCAGCGGCAGGCCGCGGCCCAGCAGAAGCAGGAGCAGCAGCAGGAGCAGCAGTCGAGCGGAAGCTCCTCTTCCGGCAGTGGCTCCGGCAGCGGCTCCTCCACCTCCACGAACAGCACCAAGGCGGCCAAGGCCATCGACTTCGCGGAGTCCCAGCTCGGCAAGCCGTACGTCTGGGGCGCGACCGGCCCCAACTCCTATGACTGCTCAGGGCTCACCCAAGCCGCCTGGAGGACCGCCGGTGTCTCGCTGCCGCGCACCACGTGGGACCAGGTGAAGGCCGGTACGCGCGTCTCGACCTCCGACCTCAAGCCCGGTGATCTCGTCTTCTTCTACGACGACATCAGCCACGTCGGCCTCTACATCGGCAACGGCATGATGATCCACGCCCCGAAGCCCGGAGATGTGGTCAAGAAGGCGCCGATCACCGAGATGCCGATCTACGGGAGCGTCCGGCCCGCATGACAGGCAGGAGACGCCGCGGCTGCCCGATGCGCGATCGGGCAGCCGCGGCGCTTCCGCGTCACGTGATCACGCGATCACGTGCCCGGCTTACGCCCGTACACGTACACGTCGTCGCCGTTCCGCAGCAGGCTCCAGTACTTCTTCGCGTCGCCGGACCGCATGTTGACGCAGCCGTGGGAGCCGGGCGGCGACCATACGCTTCCGGCGATGGAGTGGAAGGCCTGGCCGCCGTCGAAGAACTGGCTGTACGGCATGGCCACGTGGTACAGCGTCGACCAGTGGTCTATGTCCCGCCAGTAGACCTTCTTCAGCCCGGTGCGGGTCTCGTACTTGTCCCGCCCGGTACGCACCGGCACCGGCCCGAACACCAGCCGCGAACCGTCCTGCACCCAGCTGAGCTGCCGGGTGAGGTCGACGCAGGCGATGCGGCCCTTGTTGGTGGGGCACTTGCGCGCCGCGTTGGGGTTGCGCCCCGCCGCCTGCTGCGCGTTGATCAGCTTCATGACGCCCCAGGTGACGGGGCCCGCGTAGCCGATGGTCGGGCTGATGCCGTGGTTGATCTGGAAACTCCGCGTCGCGCGGCAGTCCCCCGAGGACTGCCGGCCGTCGACGGGACGGCCGAGGAATCGCTCGACCTGCTTCTGATACGGACCGGTGCTCGCCGTACACGACGTCGCCGCCTGCGCCGGTGCCGTACCGAGTGCGACGGACAGCGGCACCACCATGCCCGCCATGCCCAAGGCGACCGCCGTACGGCGGCGCCATGCCCGCCACGCCCCGAACCCTGCCTTTACCCCCATTGCGCGCTCCCTCCGGGCTTGCCCTTGACGGGTAAGACAGTCGAAGAGCGCGTCGGGTTGCGCTTACGGGTGCGATTTCCCCCATTCCGCCCCTTCCCGCCCCCGGTTGGCCCAGCAGCGACGCGGGAGGGAGGGCGGGTGCCGGGGTCAGGTCCAGGGGTCAGGTCCAGAGGACGGCGATGAAGATGTTCACCGTCGTCAGCGCGCCGACCGTCCCGAACAGCGCGGGCTCCACCTTCTCCTCGTCCCGCTTCACATACACCAGGCCCAGGATCACGACCAGCAGCGCCAGCTTGACGCCGATCTTGACCGAGTTGACGGTCTGATCGTCGGCCTGGTTCAGCCCGACCAGTGCGGCGCCCGTGACCAGCATGGTCAGGGCGCCGTGCAGCATGCCCGGCGTCATCCGCGCGCCGCCCCCGCGCATCGCCGTGAGCTGGGAGAGGAAGCCCCCCAGCAGGGCGGCGATGCCGACGATGTGCAGGCCGACGAACACATTGATGAGTACGTCCATGGCACCGGAGACTAGCCCCGCGCATATCACCGCCAGTCACCCGGGTGGGCCCCGATCGGCACATCGGTCACAGCCGCCCCGATCCCGCCCTCCCCACGCCGCCCCCGTGATCAGCGGACGCCACCGGTAGGACGAATCCGTCCAGCTCCGGTCATCCCAGCGCGCCGCGCCGCCGCCCGGCCTAGCTTCCCCTCACAAGACGTCCTGTCCCCGCAACGGAAGGTGAATCGCCGCAGTGGCGCCGCAGCCCCCTACGAAGCCGAAGCAGCGGCACCGCTCGTCGCTCACCGGCACCACCATCCGCACCGCCGCGACCCTCGCCCTCGCGGGAGTCGCCTCCGCGACGGCCCTCCCGGGCATCGGCCACGCCGAGCCCCGCCTGACGTCCGCCCAGGTGAAGGCGAAGGTCGACGCGTATCAGCGGGAGGCGGAGGAGGCGACCGAGAAGTACGACGGCGCCCGGGCCGCCGCCGACCGGGCGCAGCGGTCGCTCCACCGGTTACGCGACGAGGCCGCCCGCCGCACCGCCCGCCTCAACACGGCGCGCAACGCCCTCGGCGCCTTCGCCGCCGCCCAGTACCGCTCCGGCACCGTCGCCCCCACCCTTCAGCTGGCCCTCGCCTCCTCCACCGCCCAGTACCTCCAGCGCGCCTCGCTCGCCGACCGCGCGGGCGACCGCCAGGCGGTGACGATCGCGAGCATCACCCGCCAGGAGCGGTCGCTGCGCCGCGTCCGGGGCGAGGCGGCCGACCGCCTCCACGCGCTGCGCGCCGCGCAGACGGACGCGTCCCGCCACAAGCACGCGGTCCAGGAGAAGCTGGCCGCGGCCGACGCGCTGCTGGCCAAGCTGACCCGCGCCCAGCGCGACCGCCTCCGCGCCGCCCAGGACGCCCACGCTCCCACCGCGTCAACCCCCCGGGATCACGCCCCCGCCGGGACGGGCGGCCGGGCGGCGCGCGCCATCTCCTTCGCGTACGGGGCGCTCGGCAAGCCGTACGTCTGGGGCGCGACCGGGCCGTACGGCTACGACTGCTCGGGGCTGACCCAGGCCGCCTGGCGCGCCGCCGGGGTGTCCCTGCCGCGTACCACCTACACCCAGATCAACGCGGGCCGCCGCATCTCGCGCGGCGAACTCGCCCCCGGTGACCTGGTCTTCTTCTACTCCGGCGTCAGCCATGTCGGCCTCTACATCGGCAACGGCCTGATGATCCACGCCCCGCGCCCCGGCGCCCCGGTCCGGGTGGCCCCGATCGACCAGATGCCGTTCGCGGGCGCGGCCCGCCCGGTCTAGCGGTCTCGAAGGAACGGCAGCAGGTGGTCGGGCAGGGCCTCGGGACTCTCCTCGGGCACGTAGTGGCCGCAGTCGGGGAGGACGACGCTGTCGAGCCGTTCGGTCACCGGGTCGAGCAGGGCGGCGAGGCGCTCGCCCTGGCCGCGGGCTCCGGCTACGCCGAGGACCGGCATGTGGACACCAGCCGTGGCCGGCGACGGCGGTGGTGGTGTTCCATGGCGACCTGCGGAAACGAGGTGAAGAAGGCCAACCTCAAGAGCCACCGAGCGGCACGAGAGGAAGCCGCGCTCAGCCGGCCGTGATCGGCTCCTGGAGTTCCGTCACCCACTCGTCGCGGTTCTCCGGGCACTCCAGGTAGATCTCCCGGGGGTATCCGGCCGACCGGTAGCCGTTGGCCTCGATCCAGCGGCCCAGGGTCTGGATGGTCGGCAGGACCGTCTCCATCGAACCCCGGTGGACGATCGTCGCCGCCCGCTCGACCGGCGGCAGGTCCACGACCCGCAGGCCGTCGTGCTCCCCCACCGGGGCCGCGACCTCGATCCCGGCGTGGATGAGGACACCGCCCTCCGGCGCGTCCTCGTAGGAGGCTACCCCGGGTCCGGTCGGCGTGATCCCCGCCGCCGCCAGACGTGGGAGCAGTTCCCCGTACAGCGGCTGGATGACCGGTCCGATGGCGTCGAATCCGGTCGCCACGCCGGTCAGTTCGGCGACGCGCACGCCCGGCAGGCTCTTCACCGCGACTTCGTCGGACGACATCTGTCCCTCGCTCTCGATCGACCGGAGCCTCGCCTCGACCCGCACCAGCCGGGCCGCCGCGGCCGTCATCGCGGCCTCCAGGTCGGCCCGCCGCACCCGCAGCATGGTCCGCAGTTCCTCGGTGGTGACCTTCTCCTCCAGGATCTCCCGGACCTGCGAGAGGGTGAAGCCGAGGTCTTTGAGGGCGATGATGCGGTTGAGACGGGCGAGCTGAGCGGCGGTGTAGTACCGGTAGCCGCTGACGGGATCGACCCGGGCGGGGTGCAGCAGTCCGGTCGCGTCGTAGTGGCGCAGCATCCGGACCGACACCCGCCCATGCCGGGCGAAATCTCCGATGGTGAACATGATGTCTCTCAGTCCACGGCCTCACACGGTGTCAGGGTCAAGCGCCCCTGACCGGCCTCGATGCGGCTTGACCTTACCCTCAGGGGCAAGGTTTAGCGTTCATCGAGGTGAGAGACATGCGGATCGGTGAGCTGGCCCGCCGGGCGGGTGTGACGACCAAAGCGGTGCGCTACTACGAGTCGCTGGGGCTGCTGACCCCCGTACGGCTGGCCAACGGCTACCGGGACTACGGCGAGCACGACGTACGGCTCGTACGGGAGATCCGGGCGCTCAGCGATCTCGGGCTTCCCGTGGAGCGCACCCGGCCGTTCCTGGACTGCCTCGCGGTCGGCCATCAGCACGCCGACGACTGCCCGGCGTCGCTGGCCGGGTACCGGCAGGCGATCGACGAGCTGTCACAGCGCATCGCCGGGCTCACGGCCCGCCGTACGGCGCTGATCGCGCACCTGCAGCGGGCCGCCCACCGCAACAGCCGCCTCTCCCCCGACGACGAAGGAGTGGCCCCGATGAACGACTACCTGAGCCTGCCCGCCGACCTGCCCGTCCCCGAGGACGACGGCGCGGCCGCCCATCTGCCCGGCACGCCGGTGCCGCCCCTGGAGCTGCGCAGCACCGCCGATACGACGGTCCGGCTCGACGCACCGGGCCCGGGCCGCACGGTGCTCTACGTCTACCCGCTCACCGGCCGCCCGGGCACCGACCTGCCCGAGGGGTGGGACACGATCCCCGGCGCCCGGGGCTGTACCCCCGAGGCGTGCGGCTTCCGCGACCACTACCAGGAGCTGCTGGACGCGGGCGCGGTCCGCGTCTTCGGCCTGTCCAGCCAGGACACCGACTATCAGCGCGAGGTCGTCGAACGCCTCCACCTGCCGTTCGACATGCTCTCCGACCCGACGCGAAGCCTGGCCCGGACGCTCCATCTCCCCACGTTCGAGGTCAGCGGACTGACCCTCTACAAACGCCTGACGCTGATCATCCGCGGCGGCGTGATCGAGCACGTCTTCTATCCGGTCTTCCCGCCGAACGAGCACGCCGACCAGGTGCTGACCTGGCTGCGCGCCACCCCTCCGACGGAGCAGGAGTAGTCCATGTTCACCGGCCTGAGCGCCTTCCCCCTCACCCCGGTCACCGACGACGCCATCGACGAGAAGTCCTACGCCACCCTCGTCCACCGCCTCGCCACCGCCGGGGTCGACTCGATCGGAGCGCTGGGTTCCACCGGCTCGTACGCCTACCTCACCCGCGAGGAGCGGGCCCGCGCGGCCCGCGTCGCCGTGGACCACGCCGACGGAACCCCCGTCATCGTGGGCATCGGCGCCCTGCGCACCCGCCACGTCCTGGAGGCCGCCGAGGACGCGCAGAACGCGGGCGCGGCCGGGGTGCTGCTCGCCCCGATGTCGTACCAACGCCTGACCGACGACGACGTATTCGGCCTCTACGAGGACGTCACGACGAACCTCTCCATCCCCCTGGTGGTCTACGACAACCCCGGCACCACCCACTTCACCTTCACCGACGAGCTGTACGCACGCGTGGCCACCCTGCCCCACGTGGCGTCCATCAAGATCCCCGGCGTCCCGGCCGACCCCCCGGCCGCCCACGCCCGCGTCCAGCGGCTACGACAGCTCCTGCCCGACACCGTGACCGTGGGCGTCAGCGGCGACGCCCTCGCCGCGACCGGGCTGAACGCCGGGTGCGACGCCTGGTATTCGGTGCTCGGGGGCACGTTCCCCGAACCGGCCCTGGCCATCACCCGCGCCGCCCGGTCCGGCGACGCCGACCGGGCCCGTGCCGAGTCCCAGCGCCTCCAGCCGCTGTGGGACCTCTTCGCCCGGCACGGCTCCCTCCGCGTGGTCGCCGCCGCAGCCGCCTGCGGCCTCCCCCTCCCCCTCCGGGGCCTGGACGCCGAGGCCCGCGCGGAGGTCGCCGAGGTGCTCGACCAGCTGGGGCTGAGCGCGTAGCGGGCACGGGATCAGCGGCCGGGCGCCAGCCGCCCCTTGATGCCCTTGCGAACTCCGTTCAGCTCGGCTTGGCCTGTGCCTCCTTGGCAGACGCCTCCAGCCTGTTCCAGTACTCCTCGTACCAGGCCTCGTCGCCACCATCCATGTTGCTGTTGGCCTCCCGCATGCCGACCTTGCCGTCGATCAGTTCGCGGACGATGTCGGCGTGGCCGGCGTGACGGTTCGTCTCGGCCGTCATGTGCAGCATGATCCGCTGAAGCGTCACGTCGCCGTTGTCACCCCACCATGCGACGTGGCCCATCGCGTCGAGCGGCAGCGCCTCGATCGTCGCGTCCGCGTGCGCCCAGGCGCGGTGATAGAGGCTGAGGACAGCCTCGCGCGACT
Organism: Streptomyces sp. NPDC019937; assembly: GCF_040631655.1. NCBI lineage: Bacteria > Bacillati > Actinomycetota > Actinomycetes > Kitasatosporales > Streptomycetaceae > Streptomyces > Streptomyces sp. NPDC019937. Next base: position 84,537 of record NZ_JBEYAL010000007.1, on the reverse strand, counting down.
CGTCGGCGGGTGCCCACATGTCCGAGTTGGGCTCGGCGCCCTCCTCGTGCCAGGGGAGGGATTCACTGTGCGGGCGGCCGAAGGTCGGGCCGAAATACCCGAATTCGACACTGGCGAGATGCTTGACGAGGCCGAGAAGGTTGGTGCCAGTCGGTGTCAGGGGGCGGCGGACGTCGTACTCGGACAGTCCGTCCAGCTTCCAGACGACGGCTTCGCGGGCTGCCTTGAGGTAGTAGTGCAGGTCGCCTTTAGGGTCATTGGGCTGCATGGGCCTGAGTCTCGCACCGCCCGCCGACAGCGGTCGCATGGGTTTTCCGATCGCTCGGAAAGCATCAGCCAACGACTGGGCCGCCTATGCCGTGGCAGCTGCCCCCCTGGCCGCGCACAAAACGGCCAGGGGTCGGAGAGCGCGCTGAGGGCGCGTCAGGCGGTGCGGGCCGTTACGCGTCCGGCCGCCAGTCGAACGGGAAGCGCTTGCTGGACCCGCCGCGGTACTCGCGGGAGAAGTCGAAGCCCTCGGCGTGGTCCGCACTCACCACACCCCATGTCGCGACCTGGCCGGGGCCCCACCTCCGCCCCGGGGGCGTTGATCAACTGCACCCGGCGCTTGGGATCCGAGGTCGGGCCGGTCGTCAACCCACATGTTCCCGGCGAACTCGCCGAGCGCCACGACGCCCAGGCCGTCCAGGCGCAGATCCCCCCCTTCCCCAGGTACGCCAGTGGGGTATGCATCCGACAAGAGGTTAACCCGCCGCCCGCGGCTGCGGCAAGTACCCCCGGGGGGTATCCGTCGGGCAGGGTCGTAGGGGTTAGTCGAAGCCGGTCAGAGCGGAGTAATGGACCCCACGTACGGATCTTCGATCCTCACGAGGCGTAGTCCTTGAGCTCCTCAGTGTCCAACGTGATCCCGACCGGATCGGGGAGTTCGACCGCTTCGCCGTACGCCGAGACCCTCCTGTTGCGGTACATCCCGCGCTGCGGCTCGCTGTAGACGACGAGCGTGCACTCGTCGCGGTCGACAAGGAGGTAGACCGGGATGCCCGCAGCCGCGTAGCCATTGGGCTTGTCTACGTGGTCACGCCGGGTTGCGTCCCTGTCGTGAGAGGTGACTTCGACGGCCATCAGGACGCCCTCGGCGTCCGACCACTCGCCATGCCCCGCGAAGTGCTTCCGGGGCGCCAGGGCGCCGTCCGGTCGGGCACGCCCCTTGCGGTAGCTTTCGGCCTTCAGCCCCCGCTCCCGGTACAGCCGCAAGTCCGGACGATGCTGCATGCACTGATCCTGGACCCACATGATGATCTCGTCGTGATCCCCGTCCGGCACGGGCTTGACCTCTAGCTTTCCGTTGATGAATTCGAGCGTGACGGTTTCCGGTGCCGTGCGGGCGAGCTGCTCGAACTCCTCGATGCTCATCTGCGGCTGATCGGTGGTGCCAGGGGTCATGGGTTCGCCTCCTCGCACCCATGGTGCCCCGACATCGGGTGGCGCGTCCTGCAAGGTCATTCGCTCATCCTTTCGCGTCGCGGGCGGCGGCTCGCAGCCGCTCGGCCCAGGTGTGAACGTCGATGCCGCCCGGCGGGGCGGCGGCCGTCTCGCCCCGGCAGGGGCGGCAGAGGCCGCCGGGGAGGGCGGCGGGTGGGCCGGGGCGGCCGCAGTCGGTGCACTCCAGGAGGCGGCTGACCGTGATCTCCGCCCGCGGTTCCGGTTCCGGTTCCGGGACGGGCTCGGGCGGCAGCTTGGCCTCCAGCCGGGTACGGGCCAGCGCGGCCGGGCTGTGCACCTGCACAGGCAGGCCGGCCGTCAGCGCCTGGACGAGGCGGACGGGGTCGGCGTCACGCGCCAGCCAGGTCGCGGCGAGGGGTTCGAGACGGGCGCAGTCGAGGGCCGACAGGGTCATGCGGGGGTCCGTACGACCAAGGGACGCGAGGGCGTCGTACGCGGGGGCCCTGGCGGGGGCGGCGGGGGTCGTGCGCACGGCGGCGGGGCGGGGTTCCGGGGTGTCGTCGCCGCGTACGAACGCTTCCCACCACTCCTCCCCGCGTGCCGTCCGCGAGAAGAACGTACGGGTCACCCAGCGCGCCCCGTCCTCCGTGATGTGGTGCTCACGGACGCGCCGCAGGTGACCGGCCTCCGACAGCCGCCGCAGCGCGGTCGCACAGGCCATCTGACCGTACTCGGGGAGGCACTTGGCGAGCGTCTTGGCGTCCATCGCGGCGCCGTCCGGCAGCCGGTCGATGTACGCGGCGATCGATGCCTCACGCCTGGGCAGATGTGCGAAGTCGTCGGCGCGACGAGGGGATTGGCCGGGTGCGCTCCGCTTGCCGTAGCCGGGGTTGGCCAGAGGGTGTGCGGAGGGGCACGGGGCAACGCTAAAGTCGGCTGCAGCCACGGATCGAGCCTCTTCGATCTTGTAGGTCAGACCCCGGTTTGGTGTTGGCGCACCGCCGGGGTCGTTTGTTTGTCGATACGAACGCTAGACCGTCGCAACCGTGCGTCGCAAGCCGGTCACATTATGTGCATGGGGAGGGTGGGTGGGTTCTACAACCCACCCGTTCCTTGGATAGAGCGCTCAGATCCCGGCGCCCGAAGCTCAGCGCCTCGGCGCTACGGCTCGAGGGTCCGGCACCAGTCATCGATGGTGGTGACGTCCGCCTGGCGCGGGAACAGCTTCTCGACGAGGAATCGGTGCACATCCGGGTCGGTATCCAGGCAGCCGTCCGCCAGGACGGTGAGGCCGAAGTCCAGGTCGGCGGCTTGGTACAGCGTGGCGAGCACGACGGCACCGGTGGCAATGCCGGTGAGTACGAGACTGTCGATGCCCCGGGCTCTGAGCACCAGATCGAGGTCGCTGCCCGAGAAGGCACTGGCGCGCCTCTTGGTGACCACGATGTCGTCCTGCCGGGGCGCGACGTCGGGGTGGATCTCCGTACCCGGGTCTCCCTCGGCGAACAGGCCGTCCCGTACGACGGCGCTCAACGCCTTGTTACGGGTGCTCACTTCCGGGCCGCCGGGGCGTAGGCCGATGACGACGTAGATCACGGGGATGCCGGCCGACCGGGCCGCGTCGGCGGCGCGGGCCAGCCGCGCGAGGTATGCGGCGTCGGCCTCGGCGATGTCGACGATGGACCGTTGGACGTCCATCACCAGAAGGGCACCGTTCGCCATGCTGTCCTCCCTTGGCGTCAGAGTTTCACGAATGGTGGGCGAGTTGTGCCCGAGCACCGTTCCTTAGATAAATGCGCTGAGGTCTCGGCGCCCGAAGCTCGAAGCAACCTACGATGCGTTGTGACCGCTACTGGTCACTGATTGCCGCACATTGACGATCGGGGCGCTGGAAGATGCCAGGAACTGAATGGATGTCATCGAGGTCGGAGTTCGCCCAGCGGCCTGTCGATCTCCGTACCGATGTGCCGCACTCCGCTCGCGTCTACGACTACCTCATGGGCGGCAAGACCAACTACGCGCCCGACCGCGCCGCCGGTGACGCCTCGGCGCGGGCCTGGCCCAGTCTGCCGACGTCCATGAAGCAGGCCCGCCACTTCATGCACCGGTCGGTCCGTCATCTGGTGCGGGAGCACGGCATACGCCAGTTCCTGGACATCGGCACCGGCATCCCGACCCCGCCGAATCTGCACGAGGTCGCGCAGGAGACCGCCCCCGACGCTCGGGTCGTGTACGTCGACAACGACCCCATCGTCCTCACCCACGCCCGCCACCTGATGACGAGCACGACGGAGGGGCGGACCGAGTACATCGACGCGGACATCCGCGACCTCGACTCCATCCTCGGCGCGGACGCCCTGGGCAAGACCCTCGACCTGGAGCGGCCGGTCGCGCTGTCCCTGATCTCGATCCTGCACTTCGTCATGGACGAGGACGATCCGCAGGGTCTGGTGCGGCGGCTGATGGCGGAACTGGCGCCGGGCAGCGCGTTGGCGATCACCGTCTTTACCGGCGACACGGCCCCCGAGGAGGTCGCGGGGGTCGGCCGCGAGTACAACGAGCGCGGTATCCCCCTCCGGATCAGGGACAAGGCCGAGGCCGAGCGGTTCTTCGACGGCCTGGAACTGATCGACCCCGGCGTGACCCTGCTCCACCACTGGCGCCCGGACGCCGCCACGGAGGGGGTCCGGGACGAGGAGGTCGCGATGTACGGGGGCGTGGCGCTTAAGCGGGGCTGACGGCGAAGGCTATGAACTCTGCCCAGGCGTCCGGGGCGAGGGCCAGTTGCGGCCCGGCCGCGTGTTTCGAGTCCCGGACGTGGATGGTTTGCGGGCAGGTGGCGACCTCTACGCAGTTACCGCCTTGGGTGTCGCTGTAGCTGGACTTACGCCAAGACAAGGCGACCTCTACGCAGTTGCCGCCCCCGGTGTCGCTGTAGCTGGACTTGAACCATGCGAGCCCATCACTCATAGCTCCTCCGCCAACTTTCTGATGAAGTTTGCCGACTCATCGGGACTGAGAGCCCGCCGGAGGATCATGGCATGCCGCTGGGCGATGACGCTCACCTTCGCCGGGTCTGCGGACAGGACCCCGGTCTCCTGAGCCTCAACGTAAGCGATGTGCTCATGCTCGGTCGTCTCCAGCAGGACGAAGGGACCGTTAAGGCCAGGGCGTGGGACGCGCATCCGCGCGCCTGCGGCATCGGGAAGACGGTGTGGTTCGAGCTGAAGTTGTTGGCGACCCCGTAGCGCTTACGTGAGCGCCGCCAGGCCGTTCGCCAGCAAGTCGAAGGCGTGCTCGGCGTCGCGCACGGCGCCCGGGTAGCGCTCGTCGGCGGTCTCCCCGGCCGCCAGGCGCTGGAAGTTGTCCGCCGACAGCGCCCACTGCACGGCGATGATCTGGACGGCGGCCAGGCGGGCGGTGAGGTCCGGCGCGTCCGTGGTGTCGCGCAGGGCCTCGGCGAGGGCGCGTTCGCCGCCCGCCTTGAAGCGCTGCATGCGGTCGATCAGGGCGGGGGTGTCATAGATCAGCTGGGTGAGCGCGCAGACGCTGGGGTGGTCGTTCATCCCGGTGATCGGGTCGCGGCGGCGCAGGCCGTCGAGGAAGTGGGCGCGCAGGGCGGCCAGCGGGGCGGTCCGCGCGGGGCGGGCCCGTACGACCCGGGCGGCCTCGGCCTCGTGGTCGGCCATGCGGTGCACCACGAGGTCTTCCTTGGTCGGGAAGTACGCGAAGAGGGTGCGCTTGGAGACCTCGGCGGCCTCGGCGATCTGGGCGACGGAGACCTCGTGGTAGCCGCATTCGAGGAAGAGGCCGATCGCGGCATCCGAGATCGCTGCTCGGGTCCGCTGCTTCTTGCGTTCGCGCAGGCCGGGTTGACTCTCGGTCGTCACCGTGCCCACGTTACCGCACCACACTGCACTTGGAATAGTTCTGCACTTGGTGTACTTATCTACCGAGTGCAGGAACACGAAGGGGAGCGTGGGATGAACGAGATCGAGACCGATGTCGTGGTCGTGGGGGCCGGGCCGACCGGGCTGACGCTCGCGTACGAACTGGCGCTGGCCGGGGTGGGGACCCTCGTGCTGGAGAAGCTGCCCAGCCGCAACCAGCAGGTGAAGGGCGGCGCGATCCATGCCCGTACCGCCGAACTGCTGGAGTCGCGCGGGCTGCTGGAAGCGATGCGGAACCGAGCGTTCCCCGGCCCTCCGGTCGGGGCGAACTTCGCGCTGCTGCCGGTGCCGCTGGACACCACGGCGTGGGACACCCGGCATCCGTCCCCGATCATGCTCCCGCAGTGGGAGATCGAAGAGGTGCTGGAGGAGCGGGCCACCGCCCTCGGGGCGCGGGTCCGGCGGGACGCCGCCGTGACAGCGGTCGAGGCGGACGACGACGGGGTGACCGTCACGGCCGACGGCGGGCTCCGGGTGCGGGCGCGGTACGTGGTGGCGTGCGACGGGGGGCGCAGCACGGTGCGCAAGAAGCTCGGGATGCCGTTCCCGGGGCGGCCCGGGACGTTTCTGGCGGTCCTCGCCGACATCCGGCTGTCGGCCGTATCGCCCCTGGTGCCGCGCGAGCGGGGGCACATCAGCACGCTGACGCGCCGGGCGAACGGCTACTGGGCCATGCTCATCCCGCTCGGTGACGACCGCTACCGGCTCACCTTCGGGCACGACGGGGGCGCGGACCAGGCGGGACCCACCCGGGACACCCCCGTCGGCGAGGACGAGATCACCGCCGCGCTGCGGGCCGTCTACGGCGAGGAGACCGTGCTCGGCGGGGTGGACAACTCCTCACGGTTCAGCGACGCGACCCGGCAGGTCGAGCGGTACCGGGACGGCCGGGTGCTCTTCGCCGGGGACGCCGCGCACATCCACCCGGCGCTCGGTGCCCAGGGCCTGAACCTCGGCGTGCAGGACGCGTTCAACCTGGGCTGGAAGCTCGCCGCGACCGTCCAGGGCCGGGCACCGGCCGGGCTGCTGGACAGCTACCACGCCGAACGGCACCCCGTCGCGGCCAGGGTGCTGCACCACACCGCCGCCCAGCGGGTGCTGGCCGACCCGGACCCGAGCGAGGACGTGGCGGCCCTGCGGGACATCTTCATCGACCTGATGCGGCTACCGGACACCAACCGCCATCTGACGGGGCTGATCTCCGGCCTGGCGCTGCGCTACGACGTACCCGGTACGCACCCCCTCGCCGGGCAGCGGGTCCCGGACGCCGACCTCCGCACCGACGCCGGTCCCACCCGGCTGTCGGCCCTGTTCGGCGCGGGGCACGCCGTGCTGCTGGACGTGGGCGGGGTCGTCCCGGCCGATGTGACGCTGCCGGGACGCGTGGACCTCGTACGCGCCAAGTGCGCCACCGACCTGGGCGCGGGGGCGCTGCTCCTGCGTCCCGACGGCTACGTCTGCTGGGCGGCGGACGACGCCGAGGCGTGCCGCGCGGGGTTGCTGGACGCGGTCGCCGAGCACCTGACGACCGGGTGATCAGACCGGGTGATCAGACCAGGCGGCGGGCCGTCGCCCAGCGGGTGAGTTCGTGGCGGTTGGAGAGCTGGAGCTTGCGCAGGACCGCCGAGACGTGGCTCTCCACCGTCTTCACGGAGATGAACAGCTGCTTGGCGATCTCCTTGTACGCGTAGCCGCGTGCGATCAGGCGCAGCACCTCGCGCTCGCGCTGGGTGAGGCGGTCCATGTCCTCGTCGACGGGCGGGGCGTCGGTGGAGGCGAAGGCGTCGAGGACGAAACCGGCGAGGCGCGGGGAGAACACCGCGTCGCCCTCGGAGACGCGGAAGATCGCGTCGACCAGGTCGGTGCCGGTGATCGTCTTGGTGACGTAGCCACGGGCGCCGCCGCGGATGACGCCGATGACGTCCTCGGCGGCGTCCGAGACGGAGAGGGCGAGGAAGCGCACCGGGCGCTCCGTGGCCGCCATCAGCGCGGCGCTGCGGCGCAGCACCTCGACCCCGCCGCCGCCGGGGAGGTGGACGTCGAGCAGGACCACCTCGGGGCGGGTCGCGGTGATCACGGTGACGGCCTGGTCGACGTCGGCCGCCTCGCCGACCACCTCGACGCCGGTACGGGCCGTCTCGCCGATCTCGGCCTGGACGCCGGTGCGGAACATGCGGTGGTCGTCGACGAGGACGACGCGGCAGCGGCGGTCCCCGTCCGTGCCGGTCGTCGCGTCCGTACCGGTCGTCGCGTCCGTACCGCCGCCCGTTGCCTCGGTCATGTCGTCGCCCTCTCCATCTCCAGCTCCACTACCGTGCCCCCGTCGGGCGCGGACCTCAGCCTGGCCGTGCCGCCGTTGCGCTGCATCCTGCCGATGATCGACTCACGGACGCCCATGCGGTCGTCCGGTACCGCGTCCAGATCGAAGCCCGGGCCGCGGTCGCGTACCGATATGAAGACCGTGGCGCCCTCGACTTCGGCGAACACCTGGACCGCCCCGCCGTCGCCACCGTACTTGGCGGCGTTCACCATCGACTCGCGTGCCGCCTGCATCTGGGCGGCCAGCCTCTCGTCCAGCGGGCAGTCGCCGACCACCACGACCTCGATCGGGACGCCGTGGTGGTCCTCGACCTCCGCCGCCGTCGCCTTGACCGCCTCGGCGAGGGTGTCCGGTTCGTCCGCCTCGTCCTTGCCGGTGCCCTCCGGCTTGTACAGCCAGGCGCGCAGCTCCCGCTCCTGGGCGCGGGCCAGCCGGGCCACTTCGCGCGGGTCCTCGGCGTTGCGCTGGATCAGGGTGAGGGTGTGCAGCACGGAGTCGTGGACGTGCGCCGCGACCTCGGCCCGCTCCTGGGCGCGGATGCGCATCAGGCGCTCCTCGGAGAGGTCCTGTGTCATGCGGACCACGTACGGGCCCGCCAGCAGCGCGATGCCGACGAGCACGGCGAGCGAGGCCTGGAGGACGGCGCCCAGGTGCCGGGCCGAGCCCTGCAGGACGAGGATGCCGGTCACCCCCGCGCCGACCAGCACCACGCCCGCCCCCGCCCGGGCCAGCGGCAGCACCCGCTTGCTGCGGCTCAGCTCCACCCACTGGGCGCGGCGGGCGTTGTCGGCCTGCCGCCAGAACAGGGCGACGCCCGCCCCCACGAGGAGCAGCGGCCAGATGTAGGTGTTGGCGCGGCCCAGCTGGACGCCCTGGACGAAGATGCCCATGCCGACGAAGAGCGCGACCAGGGCGATGATCTGGCCGCGCTCCGGCCTGCGGGGCAGGATCCGGCGCCGGCCGTCGGGGCCGACGGTGGTGAGCGGGCGGGTCGCCGTCTCCTCCACGCCGCCGACGCCGAGGGGGACGATGAACCAGAACAGCGCGTACAGGAGGGTGCCGAAGCCCTCCGCCATGATCAGCGCGACGAAGCCGATGCGGACCCAGGCGACCGGCAGCCCCAGATGCCCGGCGAGCCCCCGCGCCACGCCGCCGAGCAGCCGGCCCTCGGCGCTGCGGTACAGCTTGCGCGGGGGTGGCTCGACGGGGGCGGTCGGGGGTGCGGCGGCGGTCATGGTCCGATCGTCACACGACCCCCGCGTTCCGGACATCAGGGTCGACCCTGATCGTCCCCGGAGCGGGGGCTGCGCGGCGCCTGCGGCGGGCTTGTTCCCCGCCCCGCCCCTTCCCGCGGCACCGGATATGCGGCTCCGCCGCGTGGGGGCGCTGCCCCGGGCCCCGCTCCTCAAGCGCCGGAGGGGCTGGGGCTGGGTTGTGGGGCGTCTCCGCCCCGGGCCCCGCGTGGGGGCTCCCGCCCCCACACCCCCGCTCCTCGGGCACCGGAGTGGCTGGGTGTCGGGCATCCGGGGCTGCCGGCCGCGCCCCGGGGCGGAGGGCCGACCTGGGTGTGCCCGGGTCAGGGGAGGTGGATGCCGTCGCGGACCTTGTCGAAGACCGGGCGGTACTGGCTCCACTGGTCTTCCGGCGCGCTCAGGTAGATCGCGTACTCCTTGTCGCCCTCATTGCCGAAGCCCAGGTCGATCGCCCGGAACCAGCGGGCGCGGCCCTTGAACCGGAACTCCCAGATCGCCGCCGGCATGCCGCGGTAGGTGGTCTCCTGCAGCCGGGTCCGCTCGTACTCGATGACGGTGGGCTTCAGTTTGGACTCGACGTCCTCGAAGTGCTTGACCTGGTCGTTGGACGCGAAGTCCAGGACGTTGACCGACAGCTGGACCATCTTGGTGGGGTCGAGGTAGCGGACCTCCTGGGTGCCGTCGAGCTTTCCGTCCGAGTCGGAGTCGGGCTGCCAGTCGCCGGGGACGGGGAAGGAGACCCCGAGGCCCTTGACCATGCGGTAGCCCTCGGGGACGGGGGACGGGGTGAACGACGGCGAGGGGGAGGACGAGGCGCCGGCGGACGCGCCGGAGGCGGACGGGATGCCGTCGCCCGCCTTCCACACGTAGACGCCGCCCGCCACCACCACGACCGCCAGCGCCGTCCCGACGGCGGTCCACCGGAACTTGCGGGGGCCCTTGGGCGGCGGGGCGGGGGAGAAGACAGGCGCGGGGACGGGCGTCGGCGGGGTGGGGTCCTGCTGCCGTGGCGGCTCCGGCTCCGGCTCCGGCGGGGACGGGGTCCGGGCCGTCGTCAGGACCATGGTCGTCGCGGTCGTCCGGTCGCCCTGCACCGGATACACCGTCGTCATGGGCTCCGACGCCGGGCCGCGCAGCGCCCGTTCCGTCTGCTCCGCCGACGGCCGCTGCTCCGGCTCCTTCGCCAGCAGCGCCTCGATCAGCGGGCCCAGCGCACCCGCCCGCTTCGGCGGCTCCAGGGGGTCCACGGCGATCGCGTACCCGGTCTCGATCGGCGTCGGCTTACGGAACGGGGCCCGGCCCTCGACCGCCTGATAGAGCGTCGCGCCCAGCGCCCACAGGTCGGACGCCGGGCCGGGCTTGCGGCCGCGCACCCGCTCCGGGGCGATGTAGTCGATGGAGCCGACGACCTCGCCGGTCTTGGTGAGCGTGGAGGTGCCGGTGGCCATGGCGATGCCGAAGTCCGTGAGGACGACCCGGCCGTTGGCGCCGAGCAGCACGTTGCCGGGCTTGACGTCGCGGTGCAGCACGCCCGCCTCGTGGGCGGCGCGCAGGGCGGCGACCATGCCGCGGCCGATGCGGGCGGTCTCCTCGGGGGAGAGCGTTCCGCCCTCCTTGAGCAGATCGCCCAGGGTCGTGGAGGGCACGTACTCCATGACGATGCACGGCAGCCCCCCGTCGTCCACGACGTCGTGGACCACGACCACGTTGGGGTGCGTGATGCGGGCCGCGCTCCGCGCCTCGCGGCGGGTACGCTCGTGCATCGTCGTCAGTTCTTCCTCGCTGAGGTGCGGCGAGACGTGCAGCTGCTTGACGGCGACCTGACGGCCCAGCAGTTCGTCCTCGGCGCGCCAGACCGTACCCATGCCGCCGCGGCCGATCTGCTCGGCCAGCCGGTACCGTCCGGCAATCAGCCGCCCTACGTCCGACACCGCACTCCCCTCCCGCTCCACGGCGGCCTGCTTCCCCACGCATGGCGCGCATGTTCGACCCGCCACGATAGTCGCCGCGACATCGGGGATGATCTCAGGGAAGGCCCAGGGTTTCACCGGATGTCGCCGGAACGACCGTCTTGTCACGATGGACGCATGAACGATGCACCCACGGTGGCGGACGAGGGCGGGGGCGCGGCTGGTTCCGGGGACCCCCGGGGGACGCTGCCGCCGCCCTTCCTGAGCGCGCCGCTGCGGCGCAGCCGCGACCAGAAGATGATCTCGGGGGTGTGCGGCGGGCTGGGCCGCTACTGCGACGTCGATCCGGTGATCTTCCGGGTGGTGCTGTCCGTGCTGGCCGTCGCGGGCGGGATCGGCCTGATCGTGTACGGCTTCTGCTGGCTGCTCGTCCCCCTCGCCGGGGAGGACGAGAACGAGGGGCGCCGGCTGCTCTCCGGACGTGTCGAGGGTCCGGCGCTGACGGCGGTGCTGTGCGCGCTGGTCGGCTGCGGACTGTTTCTTTCGATGCTGAACAACGGCGGCGTCATGTCGTTCTCGTTCATGCTGTTCCTCGCGGTGGCGGGTATCGGTTATTGGTCGCACCACCGCCGGCAGGCGGGGAGCGGCGGCGCGGTGGATCCCGCCACGGCGCAGGCCGTCGCCGACGCGCCCCCGGAGGCCAAGGCTCCGCCGACGCGGGGCGGGCCGGGGCCGTCGTGGTGGCGGGATCCGATCGTCAAGGACGGGACGACGGGGCTGCCGGGCGCGGCGGGCGGACCGGGCACCGGCTACCTGTGGGGGCCGGACGAGGGCCCGTACGACAGGGCCACGGCGTGGGCGCAGCGGGCCCGCCGGATCCGCGACCGGTCCTCCATCGGCGGCTGGATCTTCCTGGTCGCCCTCGCCGCCGCGGCCACCGGCGCCCGGCTGGCCTGGTACTCCCAACCGCTGGGCACCAGCCTGCAGATCGGCCTCGCGAGCGCGCTGGCGGTCTTCGGGCTCGGGATGGTGGTCAGCTGCTGGTACGGGCGCACGGGCGGCGGGACCGCCATCCTGACCGTCCTCACCTGCGCGCTGCTGGCCGCCGCCACGGTGCTCCCCCGGTCCGTCACCACCGACTGGTCCCGCGAGACCTGGGCCCCGCCCTCCGCGGCCGCCGTGCGGCCCTCGTACGAGCTGGGCGGAGGCGTCGGGGAACTGAAACTGGACCGCCTCCGGCTGACCGACGACCAGACCGTCCGGACCCGGGCCGAGGTGGGCGCCGGGAAGCTGGCCGTGACCGTGCCCCGGGACGCCCGCCTCGAGATGAAGATCCGGACGGGCCTCGGCGACATCCGCCTCCCGGGCGAGCGCACCGACGACATCGACATCGAGCCGGGACGGGAACGGACGGTGACCCTCAACCCGAAGGGCGGGCCGGGCGCGGCCCACGGAACGCTGGTGCTGCGGCTGTCGATCGGACTGGGCAACGTGGAGGTGACGCGCTCATGAGGCGGCATCCGATGGAACCGGGCAAGCTCGTGGCGGGGCTCGTCGTACTGGGCGTGGCGGCGGTATACGGCCTGGACGCGGCCGGGGAGCGCCACGTGCGGTCGCTCGTGCCGCTGATCGTGCTGGTGTGCGGCTTGTGCGCGGCGGGCGTGGTGTCGACCCTGACGTACGCCGCCCGCCGCAAGCGCGCCCGGAGCACGGACGGCTCCGCGCCGTAGGGGACGGCGGGCCGTGGTTGCTACGCTCCCGCCGTGAACCTGCCGACGGTCGACGACATCCGCGCGCTGCACGAGGAGTACGCCCCGACGCGCGCGGCGTTCGAGCTCGTGTACACGCACTGCGAGATCGTCTGGAAGGTCGCCGAACAGCTGCTGGCCGCCGACGGCCACCGGCTCGACGCCGACCTCGTCCGCGCGGGTGCCCTCCTCCACGACATCGGCGTCTACCGGCTCTACGACACCACCGGCCGGCTCCGGACCGACGGCTACATCCGCCACGGGGTGCTCGGGCACGCGATCCTCCGCCAGGAGGGCTTCCCCGAGCGGCTGTGCCGCTTCTGTTCCTGCCACACGGGCGTCGGGCTCACGCGGGACGACATCGAACGCCAGGGGCTGCCCCTGCCGGTGGCCGACTACGTGGCGGAGACCGGCGAGGAGCAACTGGTGATGTACGCGGACAAGTTCCACACCAAGACCACCCCGCCGGCCTTCCTCTCCTTCACCGCCTACGCCGCCCACGTGGGCCGCTTCGGCACGGAGAAGACCGCCGCGTTCCACGCCCTGCGCGACCGCTTCGGCGAACCGGATCTCGCCTCCCTCAGCGCGGCGTACGGACACGCGCGGACCTGAAGACCCCCTTGCCGGAAGGGGCCTGCCTACGTGAAGAGCTGTGAGCTCTGGCGGCGGCGGTGCTTGCTCCAGGCCGTGTCCAGGGACAGGTGGGGGGCACCGGCGAGGACCAGGGGGAGCCAGGCCATCAGGTAGGCCAGGTCGTTGCCGTAGTAGTACGGCTCCGTCTGCCAGCTCACCGTCAGCCACAGGCTCAGCGAGATCAGGGCGCCGCCGAGGGCCGCGAGGCGGGAGAGGAGGCCGAAGAGGGTGCCGAGGCCGACGGCCAGCTCGCCGTAGGCGATGACGTAGCCGAAGGTGGTCGGGGAGTTCAGGGCCTGGTCGACCAGCCAGGGGACGGCCGAGGTGTCGCGCACCTGGGTCATCAGCTGACCGATCGAGCCCGCCCCGCTGTCGGCGAGGAACGCCGAATCGGTGAGCTTGTCGATCCCGGCGTACACGAAGGTGACGCCGAGGAAGATCCGCAGCGGCAGCAGCGCGTAGCGGGAGGCCAGCTGCCGCACTCCGCCTGTGGGCGGGCCGCCTATGCCGCTCACCACGTTCACGCTGCCCGCGTCGCCCGCGGGGCCCCCTCCGACCGTTCGATCCGCATGCCTCATGACGCCCGCCTCTCCCATTGCGCAGTCACCAAAACCATACGGATGGCAGGGGCTTTTCACTCAGCCGAGGTCAGTGCCGAGGTCAGTCCAGTACGTCGATCTGGTAGCGGTTCGTCTCGGCCCCCGAGGCGGTCACCACCTGCACGTCCACCCGGCCCGGCTCCACGTCCACCGGCACCGGCACGGTCAGCGCCGTATCGGTCGGGTTGCTGAAGCCGCCCGCCACCGGGACGAGGGGTACGTGGACGTGGACGGCGCCGATGCGGACGACCATGCGGGCCAGCCGGTCGGGGTCCTGCGCGCCCGGCGGGACGAAGCCGTTGCCGCGGATCTCGATGTCGTCGCCGGTGCGGATCGGGGCGTCGCGGTCGATGCCGCCCTCCTCGGGGCGGACCCGGACGACGGACAGCACGGTCGGGCGGCCGCCCTCGGCGTACTTGCCGGTCAGGTACATCAGGACGGAGACGACGGCGAGCAGCACCAGCCCCCAGGGCAGCTCCGGCAGCCGCCACGGTTCGCGGGCGAGGCGGACGGCGGCGAAGACGAGGGCGACCGCGTGGACGACGACGTACTGGACGTCGGCGAAGCTGCCGCGGCCCGCGTCGTCCGTGAGCAGGTCGGCGGCGCGCGGGCGGACCGCACGGACCTTCTGCAGCCGCTGCGCCCGCACCCGGGCCGCGACGACGAGCCGGGCGAGCACCGCGGCGACGCAGGTCAGCGCGGCGACCGTGAGCAGCCCGGCGGCGTGGCCGAGGGACAGGCCCTGGGCGATCCGGTCCCGGTCGCCGGGGGCGACGGCCAGTTCGACGGCCAGGACGAGCACCGAGAAGACGGCCAGCAGCAGCCAGGCGGCGGCGAGGGAGCGGGAGGTGGACATCCGGTTGTCCTCGCCGACCAGCGGCGCGAGCGGCCCGCCGTTGGCGTAGTGCAGCCGGGCGGTCAGGGTCAGCAGCGCGCCCGTGACGAGGGCCGCGGCGAGCCCGGCGGTGCGGGCGACCGACCACCCGGCGCCGATCGCCGTCGCCAACTGCCCGATCAGCAGCGCCCCGACCGCGCCCCACACCACCAGCAGGGTGCGCCGCCACACCGCGTCGCGCCACGCGGTGCTCTCGGCGTGGCCGCTGTCGACGACCGTACGGGCCGCCTGGGCGAGTTCGTCCGACACCCACTGCCGGGACGCCCCCGCGGAGTGCGCGAGGGCCGCCGGAAGGCCCTCTCCGGCCGCGAACCGCTCCCGCATGGCCACGAACGCGGCCACCGCCCGCCGGTGGCCCTCACGGGCGCCCTGGGGGCATTCACAGCCCGCCGGACCGTGGTCCGCGTGACCGTGACCGCCGTGGCCGCCGGGCCCTCCCGCCGCCTTCCGCTTCGCCTTCGTGGCGTCTTTCGTCGTGTCCACCGCCACGAGGTCTCACCGCTCCGTCGTTCGCTCGTTCTGTACGTTCGTTCGTGTCGTCAGCGGCGCCCGGCGGGCCCCAACTGACATGGGTTGAGAGGGGATTGTGCCGCACGGCGAGGGGTCTCAGGTGAGCAGGTCCGGCTCACCGCGGGTGATCTGCAGGTACAGAGGTTGATAGTTGATCCACGCCACAAGATCGCTTCCGAGCTGCTCACGGGTCCGCACCGCGCTCCGGTGATCGATGAGCACAGGTTTCCCCGCCGCCTTCGCCGCCAGCTGCGCCTGGCACGCGCGCTCCATCGTGATGAACCACCAGGCGGCCGCGTCGACCGAGTCCCCGACGGTCAGCAGACCGCGATTGCGCAGGATGAGGGCCTTGTACGCGCCGAGCGCGGCCGCGATCCCGCGTCCCTCCTCCTCGTCCACGACGACGCCGGTGCTGCGGTCGTAGAGCCCGTGGTCCTCGAAGAAGGCGCACACGTCCTGGGTGATCGGCTCCAGCAGCTCACCGAGCGCGGACAGGGCCCGGCCGTGGACGGAACGGGTGTGGGCGACCGCCACCACATCCGGCCGGGCTCGATGCACGGAAGAGTGAACGACGAAGGCCGCCTGGTTGACGTGGTAGCGCCCGTCGACCACCTGGCCCGCCTCGTTGACGAGGATCAGGTCGCTCACGGTGATGTGGGCGAAGGGCATGCCGAAGGGGTTCACCCAGAAGTGATCGGTCAGCTCCGGGTCGCGCACGGTGATGTGCCCGGCGACGCCCTCCTCGTACCCGTACCGCCCGAAGATCCGCAGCGCCGCCGCCAGCCGCTCCTTGCGGTAGCGCCGCTCGTCGGCCGGGGAGGCGTGGGCGGGCGGCATGGTGATGTGCAGCTGGTCGGTCGGTATCGGCTCGGGGTTCGACCGCGGCATCGGCATCGTCATGGGCAGCTCCGCTCCTCTGGGTGCTGGAGCGGAAGCTACCTCTGGGTATCGCAGGAGGCCAGGGGCACAGGCCTCTTACAGCTGGTCGATCTCGGTGAGGTCGATGTCGATGGTGAAGGGGACGGTGAGCTTGAGTTGGTTGTGGTGGAAGCCGATGGGCCGGTAGGCGCGCTTTTCTTCGTCGAGCTCGAAGACATGGACCACAGGGCGTGCGTCCGAGTTGGTCATCTCGACGCGCCAGAAGTGCGGAATACCCGCGTTGGCGTACTTGTGCGGCTTGGTGTCGTAATCCCGGGCCTCGGACTCGGGGGAGACGACCTCGACGGCCAGGACCACATCGCCGACCTCGTAATACGTCTCTTCACGGCTCCGCACGGCTTCGGCGCGCACCACCGTGATGTCCGGCTCCGGACCATTGCGCTTGTCGATCACCACGGTCATCTCCCGCCGGACCCTCAGCTCGGGAGGCGCGGTCCGACGCAGCCCGCTCACCAGCAGATCAATCGCCATACTGTGAAAACTGCGCTGCGGACTCACGAAAACCAGGCTCCCGTCGATCAGCTCGGTGTGCGGCGGGAGATCAGGCAGACTCAGCAAATCGTCCACGGTGTAGCCATCCAGCGGCGGCACAGGCCACGAGGTGGTGTGCAGCGGCTCAGCGGTCATGGTTCCTCCCATGGACGGGATTCTTGGCCGTGAGGCCAGCGTACCGAGCACGAACGCCGCTGCCGCCACTCGAACGAATGAGCGACGGCAGCGGCGTTTGACGATCAGATGATGATCAGGGGGTGATCACTCCCACTCGATCGTGCCGGGCGGCTTGCTCGTGATGTCCAGGACCACCCGGTTGACCTCGTCCACCTCGTTGGTGATGCGGGTCGAGATCCGCGACAGCACGTCGTACGGGAGGCGCGACCAGTCGGCCGTCATCGCGTCCTCGGAGGAGACCGGGCGCAGCACGATGGGGTGGCCGTAGGTGCGGCCGTCGCCCTGGACACCGACCGAGCGGACGTCGGCGAGCAGGACCACCGGGCACTGCCAGATCTCGCGGTCCAGGCCGGCCGCTGTCAGCTCCTCGCGGGCGATCGCGTCGGCCTCGCGGAGCAGGTCCAGGCGGTCCTTGGTGACCTCGCCGATGATGCGGATGCCCAGGCCCGGGCCCGGGAAGGGCTGGCGGTGGACGATGTCCTCCGGGAGGCCCAGCTCCTGGCCGACGTTGCGCACCTCGTCCTTGAAGAGCCGGCGCAGCGGCTCGACCAGCTTGAACTCGATGTCGTCGGGCAGCCCGCCCACGTTGTGGTGGGACTTGATGTTGGCGGTGCCGGTGCCGCCGCCGGACTCCACCACGTCCGGGTAGAGGGTGCCCTGGACCAGGAACTCCACGGCCTCACCGGCCGCGCCCGCCTCGGCCACCAGCTCGGCCTGGGCCTGCTCGAAGACCCGGATGAACTCCCGGCCGATGATCTTCCGCTTCTCCTCGGGGTCGGACACCCCGGCGAGCGCGTCGAGGAAGCGCTGCTCGGCCTCGACGACCTTCAGCTGCACGCCGGTGGCCGCCACGAAGTCCTTCTCGACCTGCTCGGACTCGCCCTTGCGCATCAGCCCGTGGTCGACGTACACGCAGGTGAGCTGGTCGCCGATGGCCTTCTGGACGAGGGCGGCGGCGACGGCGGAGTCCACTCCGCCGGACAGCCCGCAGATGGCGCGCTTGGTGCCGACCTGCTCGCGGATGGCCGCGACCGACTCCTCCACCACGTTGGAGGTGGTCCAGGTCGGCTCCAGGCCCGCGCCCCGGTACAGGAAGTGCTCCAGGACCTGCTGGCCATGGGTGGAGTGCATCACCTCGGGGTGGTGCTGTACGCCGTACAGCTTGCGCTCGTCGCATTCGAACGCCGCGACCGGCACCTGCTCGGTGGACGCGGTGACGGTGAAGCCCTCGGGCGCGGCCGAGCAGGCGTCGCCGTGCGACATCCACACCTGCTGCTGCTCGGGCGTGCCCGCGAAGAGCGTCGAGCCCGGCTTGCTCACGGTCAGGTCGGTACGCCCGTACTCGCGCGCCCCGGTGTTGTCGACCGTGCCGCCGAGCGTGACGGCCATCAGCTGGAAGCCGTAGCACATGCCGAAGACGGGAATCCCGGCCTCGAAGAGCGCGCGGTCGAGCCTGGGCGCTCCCTCGGCGTAGACCGACGACGGCCCGCCGGAGAGGATGATCGCCTTCGGGTTCTTGGCGAGCATCTCCGCCACCGGCATGGTGGACGGGACGATCTCGCTGTAGACCCGGGCCTCGCGGACCCGTCGGGCGATGAGCTGGGCGTACTGCGCGCCGAAGTCGACGACCAGGACGGTGTCGGGGGCGGCAGCAGGGGACGCTGATGGCACTTCGGCGGCCTTCCGGCGGTGGAACTGGAGGGTTGGACTTTCGATTCTAACCAGCCCATAATCGACGCCATGTCCACGCGCATGACCTTCGTCTTTACCTATGGCACCGGCCCGTCCGGCTGCCATGGTCGTGCTGCTTGAACTACTGACAAGCGACTTCCCAGGCGCCCCGGGCCGGTCAAGGCCCGGGGCGCTGGTGCGTATGTCTTCGGGTCTCCCCCGGTTCCGGTCCCGCTCGGCGACCGAGTCATCGACAGACAGAGACCAGGAGATACGGATATGAGCACCACCCCTGACGTGACCGCCCCTGACGTGACCGCCCCTGACGTGACCGCCCCTGATGTGGCCGACACCGCCGCCGTGATCGGTTCCGCGCGCGAGCGCATCGACGCCCTCGACGGGCGGATCCTCGACCTCGTCCGGGAACGGATGGGGGTTTCGGCCTCCATTCAGGAGGCGCGGATCGCGTCGGGCGGGCGGCGGGTGAACCTCTCCCGTGAGATGGAGATCCTCGACCGCTACCGCCAGACGCTCGGCAAGCCGGGCACGGCCCTCGCCATGACGCTGCTGGAGCTGTGCCGCGGCCGGGCGTGACGGCCCCTCCGTCACCCGTACGGCGCGTGACCGGCCCGCGAACGGGCTCGTTGAGCCCGGTGCCGCGTCGGCGAGGTGACCGGTCGGCAGGGGACAGCAGCCCGGTCACCATCCATAGGGCGGTCGGTCCCGGGGACGCCCGGGACCGACCGTATCCAGTCGAAACGGTTGCGCCCGGAGCGTGGCATCCAGCACGATGCAGTGAGGGAAAACACCCCGGGCCAGCACCCGTCATTGGTCCGACCACGGCCTGATCACGAGTCCGGCCGCGCGGGCGTACGCCCCCTGGCGCACCCTCCTCCTTTCCCTCGCCGATTCCCACCCGGAGCCCGCGGCGCACCCCCCGGCGCCGCCCCTTCAGCACCGGCGCTGCCCTGACGCCGGTGCTGACCGCCTAGGGCCCCGGGACGCCCGACCCGTTCGGACGCCCCGGGGCCCTTCGCCTGCCCGGGTCACGCCTGTGGTCCCCTCGCGCCTCTCGCGCCTCTCGTGTCTCTCGTGCCCTCTGATGCGCCTGCGGGTTCTGTGACCATTCTGTGAGCAACTGTGAAGGCAACCTTTCGGCCAGCAGGTTGGTCATGTACGTGCAAACCGAACGCACGGCCATTCCGCGCCCCCACCGCGACGGCCTTCCAGAAGAGGTCTTCATGGAGATTCGCCGCACACTGGTCGCCGCCGTAGCCACGGCCGCCCTGGCCCCCGCCGCGCTGCTCGCCGCGCCCGCCGCCTTCGCCGACAGCGAGCCGTCGGCCAGCCCGACGGTCGTCGAGCCGAGCGACGGGCCGTCGGAGCCGCCGTCGGACGAGCCGACCGACGAGCCCACGGACGAGCCGACGGCCGGCCCCACCGACGATCCGACCGACGAGCCGACGGCCGGGCCGACGGACGAGCCCACCGATGAGCCCACGGACGAGCCCACCGACGAGCCGACCGATGAGCCCACGGACGAGCCCACGGACGAGCCGACGGTCGGCCCCACCGATCTGCCCACGGACGAGCCCACCGACCCCACTTGCGAGGAGGAGTCCGAGGAGGCCGCCGTCACCACCGAGCTGCGCGGGCTGCCCAGCAAGGTCGTGGCCGGTTCCGGGTGGGTGCCGTTCACCTTCCGCACCACCAACACCTCCGACAAGGCGATGAAGTCGGTGGACGCGTACGTGATGATGTACGCCATCAGCAAGGACAAGCTCGACGACGTCTCGAAGCTCCTCACCGTGCAGTCGTACGACGAGGACTCCCACGCCTGGAAGACCATCAGCGACGAGGCGGGCTACTTCGGCTCGATCGGTGAGCTGAAGCCGGGCGAGTACGCCGACGCCAAGCTGCGCCTGAAGGTCGACGCCAAGACCCCCGGCAGCTACGGCTTCGGCTTCGCGATCGGCGCGTACCACAACGAGGACGACGTCTGCGGCTCCTCCGAGCTCATGGAGTACGACTTCGACGTCCTGGTCGCGGGCAGCAAGCCGGGGCCGATCGACGACGCCAAGCCGAAGCCGGGCGACAAGGGCAACCTGCCCGTGCCGCAGGGTGGCGCCAAGAACCTGAGCAAGCTGCCGGTGTCCGGAAAGCTCGCCGAGACCGGGTCCTCCTCCGCGCTGCCGATGATCGGGCTCATCGGTGGCGTCGCGATGGCCGTGGGCGGCGGGGCCGTGTTCGTCGTGCGGCGGCGTCGCGTTTCCGCCTGACCGTAGCCGTTGACCGTAGGGCCACCCCCGAGCGGGGTGGCCCTACGGTGCTTCCCCCGGGGGTTCGTCGCCGGGTGCGGGCCGGTGGGTGGGCACAACCTTGAGGGCGGCGTAGGCCGTCTTCGGGACCGCGGGGGTGTTCGGGGCCACCGGGGAGAGGCGGGCGTACGGCTCGCCCTGGGGTGGGCGGGGGTCCGGGTCGCCCTTGTTGGGCCACAGGGACATCGCCCGCTCCGCCTGGGCCGTGATCGTCAGCGAGGGGTTCACGCCCAGGTTGGCCGAGACGGCGGCGCCGTCCACCACGGCGATCCCGGGATGTCCGTACAGCCGGTGGTACGGGTCGATCACGCCCTCCCGCGCCGACGCGCCGATCGGGCAGCCGCCCAGGAAGTGGGCGGTCAGCGGGGTGCCCATCAGCTCGCCGACGTTGCTGCCCGGGAAGCCGTTGATCGACTCGGCGAGGTGGCGGGCCGCCGCCGCGCCCTCGGGGATGTGGTCCGGGTTGGGCGTGCCGTGGCCCTGGCGGGCGGTGAGCAGGCCCTTGCCCGGGCCCTTCGGCTTGCGGTAGGTGGTCAGCGAGTTGTCGTGGGTCTGCATGACCAGGCCGATGATGGTGCGCTCCGACCAGCGCCGGTTGGACAGGGAGCGCGCGGCGAGCGTCGGATGGCGCAGATTGGCCGCCAGGAAGCGCAGCCAGCCCGGGCCACGGCCCTGCGGGATCTGCAGGATGGACATCATGCCCATCGCGTTGGATCCCTTGCCGTAGCGGACGGGCTCGATGTGGGTGTTCTCGTCCGGGTGGATGGACGAGGTGATCGCGACGCCCCGGCTGAAGTCGGGCCGCTCCCCGCGCCGGGCGCGGTAGCGGCGGTCGGTGGTCTGGGCGCCGACCAGGGCCTCGGAGTTGGTGCGGGTGAGCATCCCGAGCCGGTCCGACAGCCGTGGCAGCAGGCCCCGGTCGCGCATGGTGTGCAGCAGGGTCTGGGTGCCGTACGTACCGGCGGCGAGGACGACGTACCGGGCGCGCAGCCTCTTCGGCCTGCCCCTGCGGCGCTTCGCGGTGGGCACGGTGGTGACGTGGTAGCCGCCGTCCGGGGCGTCGCGCACGGCGACCACGGTCGTCATGGGGTGGATGACGGCACCGGCCCGCTCGGCGAGGTGGAGGTAGTTCTCGTTGAGGGTGTTCTTGGCGCCGCGGCGGCAGCCGGTCATGCACTCCCCGCACTGGGTGCACGCCCGGCGGGCCGGGCCCGCGCCGCCGAAGTACGGGTCGGGCACCTCCTCCCCCGGCTTTGCCTTCGCCGTGCCGTCGGAGTCCTCGCCGTCGCCGAAGAAGACGCCGACGGGCGCCATGTGGAAGGTCTCGCCCACGCCCATCTTCTCGGCGGCCGCCTTGAGGTGGACGTCGGAGGGGGTCATGGTCCGGTTGAGGCGGGCGCCGAGCATGCGCCGCGCCTGGTCGTAGTACGGCTCCAGCTCCTGCTGCCAGTCGGTGATGCCGCCCCACTGCGGGTCCCGGAAGAACGGCTCGGGCGGTACGTACAGCGTGTTGGCGTAGTTGAGCGAACCGCCCCCGACCCCGGCGCCCGCCAGCACCATCACCTTGCCCAGGAGATGGATGCGCTGGATGCCGAAGAGGCCGAGGGCCGGGGCCCAGAGGTAGTTGCGGAGGTCCCAGGAGTTCCTGGGCAGCGTCTCGGGCGTGAAGCGGCGGCCCGCCTCCAGGACGCCGACCCGGTAGCCCTTCTCGGTCAGCCGGAGGGCCGAGACGGCTCCGCCGAAGCCCGACCCGACGACGATGACGTCGTAGTCGTAGTCGTAGTCGTACGTGTCGTCAGCGGCCTCTTCGGCGCGCTCGTCCTCCGACACGGGTACCTCCCCGTCGATGCGTACCGGTCAGCGCAGCCGCAGGGCCTTCATCGCGCGCAGGCTGCGGCTCATGAACTCCGCGTACTTCTCGTCCGTGAGGCCGAAGGACGGGCCGAGCGGCATCATGCGCTGCTGGGCGACCGTCTGCGCCTCGGTGTACTTGAGGATGCCCTCGGAGCCGTGGCGGCGGCCGAGGCCGGAGTCGCCCATGCCGCCCATCGGGGACGCGACGCTGCCGTACGCGGCGGCGTACGCCTCGTTGACGTTGACGGTGCCCGCGCGCAGCCGGGCGGCGACCGCGCGGCCGCGCCGGCCGTCCCGGGACCAGACGCTGGCGTTCAGGCCGTACGGGGTGGCGTTGGCGCGTTCGACCGCCTCGTCCTCGTCGGTGAAGCGGTAGATGGACACCACCGGGCCGAAGGTCTCCTCGGTGCACACCGCCATCGGCGCCTCCACGCCGTCCAGGATCGTCGGTTCGTAGAAGTACGGGCCGATGTCCGGGCGGGGGCGGCCGCCGGCGACGACCGTGGCGCCCTTGGAGACGGCCTCCTCCACATGGCGGGTGACGGTCTCCAGTTGCCGTTCGGAGACCAGCGAGCCCATCTCGGCGCCGTAGGCGAGGGCCGAGCCGAGCCGCATGGCCTTCGTACGGGCCGCGAACCGCTCCACGAAGCCGTCCGCGACCGACTCGTGGACGTACAGCCGCTCGATGGAGATGCACAGCTGCCCCGCGGAGGCGAAGCACGCGCGGACCGCGCCCTCGGCCGCCCGGTCGAGGTCGGCGTCGCGCAGCACCAGCATGGCGTTCTTGCCGCCGAGTTCGAGCGAGCAGCCCACCAGGCGGGCGGCGGCGGCCTGGGCCACGCCGCGGCCGGTGCGGGTGGAGCCGGTGAACGAGACGTAGTCGGCGTGCTCGACGACGGCCGGGCCCACGACCGGGCCGTCCCCGACGACGATCTGCCACACCCCGGCGGGCAGGCCGGCCTCCACCATCAGCTCACGCGCCCACAGGGCGGTCAGCACGGTCTCGGTGTCCGGCTTCATGACGACCGCGTTGCCCGCGACGAAGGCGGGTATCGCGTCCCCGACCGACAGCTCCAGCGGGTAGTTCCACGGCACGATCTGGCCGACGACGCCGCGTGGCTGGCGCAGTTCGGTGACCTTGGTGAGCGTGGGGACGACGCCCAGGTGGGACTTGGGACGCAGATAGGCCTGCGCCTTGCGGCCGTAGTGGCGGGCGGCGAGGACGACGCCCTGGATCTCCTCGTGGGCGTGCAGCCGGGTCTTGCCGGTCTCCAGCTGGATCAGGTCCAGGACCTCCGACTGGCGGCGCAGCAGCAGGTCGTGGAAGCGCAGGAAGACGGCGGCGCGGGTGCGCACGGGGGTCGCGGCCCAGGACCGCTGGGCCGTGCGGGCCTGGTCGAAGGCGGTGGCGACGTCCTCGGGGGTGGACTCGGGCAGCCCGGAGGCCAGGACCTCCCCCGTGAACGGGGTGTGGTTGACGGTGCTGCCGCTGCCCACGACGCCCCGGGTGAGCCGGGCGACCAGTTCGGGGGTGACGACGTCGGCGGCGGTCCTGGTGCCCTTGGCGGCGACCGGGTTTCCGTCGGCCGGGGCCTGTGTCGCGGATGTGGCCTGGTCCTGTGCGCTGTCCTGCGAGTCGGTCATGGGGGCGAGGGTAGGCCTCGGCCGGGCGGTTTGGGTACCCGACGGTAACAATTTGTGGCCGTGGAACAGCGGCCCATGGGGGCGACGTTCAGATGCCCTCTATCGTCAGGTTCCTCACGACGTCCTCGTACAGCGCGTCCCCGGTCCGCCGGGCGTCGCCCCTAGCGGGCATGGTCACGGTCAACTGCCAGGCGATGTGATCGTCGCTGACGTAGACGTGATCGCGGTTCAGGTAGAGGACGCGGTTCTCGTCGCTGGTGGTGCCGGGCTCGTAGAAGGTGGTGTTCAGGTCCTTCGCCGCCTTGCCCTGCTGCCGGGTGTCCTTGGCCTTCTCGCTGCGCGCCTCGTCCATCGTCGACAGGGCGCCGCTCTTGTAGTACGCGGCGATCTGCCCGGTCACGCCCGCCGCGTTCGTGATCTTCTGTTCCGGGCCGGAGACCAGCTTGGTCAGGGTGATGGTGTAGACGCCGCTGGGGTCGTCGAAGGTGACGTTCGGCGCGCGCTCGTCGCTGTCGTCCTGCACCCGCTTGTACGCGCTCGGCACCGCCAGCGAGGCGGCCACCACATCGCGCTCCTCGCGCACGGTCCAGCCGGACGGCAGGGGGTCCTCGGTCGCGAACGGCTTGCCGAGGACCAGCACCAGCACGGAGGCGATCACCACAAGGGCGGCGCCCAGGCCGACCTGCGCCGTGCGGTTCTCGTGGAGGACGGGCGGGACGAAACGGCTGCCGCCGCTCCGGGCCGCCTCACCGCCGTACGCGCCCGCGGTGAGCGCCGCGGGAAGCGGCTGCGGCGCCGGCCGTACGACCGACTCCAGCGCCTCGCGCGTCTCGGCCGCCGACGGGCGCATGGCCGGGTCCTTGAGCAGCAGTCGCATGGTGATGGAGCCGAGGGCGTCGGGGCCCCGGGCTGGCCGCTGCGGTTCGGCCGACAGCACGGCCTGCAGGGTCGCGGGGGTGTGCGAGCGGCGGAACGGGGACATGCCCTCGACCGCCGCGTACAGCACGACGCCCAGCGACCACAGGTCCGACGCCGGGCCCGGCCGCTGCCCGAGCACCCGCTCGGGCGCGATGAATTCGGGCGAGCCGACGAAGCCGCCGGTCTCGGTCAGCCCCTGTTCGCCCTCGACCTGCGCGATGCCGAAATCGGTGAGGACCACCCGGCCGCCCCGGCCGAGCAGCACGTTGTCCGGCTTGACGTCACGGTGCAGCACGCCCGCCTCGTGCGCGGCCGACAGGGCGCCCAGCACGGCGAGCCCGATCCGGGCCGCCTCGCGCGGATCGAGCGTGCCCTCCGCCAGCCGGTCGGCCAGCGAGTCGCCGCGCACCAGCTCCATCACGATCCAGGGGCGGCCGTCCTCGACCACCACGTCGTGGACGGTGACGACGGAGGGGTGGTCGATCCGGGCCGCGGCGCGCGCCTCGCGCTCCATCCGCTGGTGGACGGTCCGCCGCTCGCGGTCCGGAAGGTGGGCCGGAACGCGGGGCTCCTTGACCGCCACCTCGCGGTCCACGATCTGGTCGTGCGCCTTCCAGACGGTGCCCATGCCGCCGTGGCCGAGCCGCGCGAGGAGCCGGTAGCGGCCGCCGAGGAGCCGTCCCGGGCCGGGGCTCTGCCGCGCGCCGTGAGCGGCCGGGCGTGGGTCGCGCTGGTCGCGCGGGTCGTACGGCGCGGCGGCGGGGCCGTGTCCCGGTTGCGGTTCCGGTTGCCGGTCCGGGCGTGCGTCCGAACGTGGCCGAGGAGCAGCCGGGGCATGAGCGGGTTCGGCGCGCTGCCCGGGTGCCTGCGTGGGCTCGTACGTACCGGGTCCCGCCTGCCGTCGTGGCGGCGCGGGCGGCACCACCTGCTGCGGCGGCCGCAGATCGTAGCTGCTGGGCTCGTTCGCCCGTCCCCCGTCGTTCGTCATGCGCAAATCATTACCTGGTGGGCGGTGAACACCGCCACCCACCGACGGGCCGCGCGGACGGCTCGTGACAAACCCGTTGCGACCGGGTCAGCCCGGCGCCCCGGATCGGGCGAACGTCGCGACAGCCGTATCGAAGTAACGTTTCCCCTCGGCCTTCTTCTCCACCGGGACGGAAAGCCACAGATCGTACATCTTGCCGCCCTCGTTCCAGCTCAGGTCGAAGGTCTGCCGGGAGCCGCCGTCATCGGCCGAACCGTCCCAGACGAACGCCCACAGCGCCGCCGGGTGGCCGTTGTGCGTGGTCCGGATGACCTGCCCGTTGCGGTACCCCTGGTAGCTGCTCGGCCCCTTGGCGTCCGCCGCCCGGCTCACGGCGAGGGGGCCCCTCGGGTCCGGCTCCTGGGGGTGGACGCCGATGCGGAACTCCAGGCCGGGCGAGTTGTAGTAGACGCGGGGCGACTTGTCCTGGCGGGCGAAGCCGTCCGGTACGGCGAGCGAGAACCCGGCCGGGTCGTGGACCAGCTCATACCCCTCGGGCACGCCGCCGGGGGACGCCTCGGGGGATGTGGACGCCTCCGGGTCGGTGGACGCTTTCGGTTCCGGGGGCGCCTTCGGGGAGGCCGTCCGGTCCGAGGCCCGCGCGGCCGGTTCCGCGTCGCCGCCCGCGCTCGCGTCCTCGCCGGTGCCCTCCTCCGCGACCCGGGCCGCGCCACGGTCCCCGGCCGTCGCGCCCTGGCCGCCGTCGTCCAGCAGCGCCATCGTGCCCGCGCCCAGCCCGGCGAGGGCGACGACCGCGGCGACGGCCATCAGCACCGTGCGGCGCCCGGGGGCACGGCGCGGCCGCGGTGCGGGGGCGGCCGGGGCGAGCGGCGTGCCGGACCGCGCAGCGGTCCGCTCCGCGGAGAACCCCGAGGTGTCCCCCGAGCCCAGGTACGTGCCCAGCATCCGCGTCGCCTCGTCCGCGCTCAGCCGCGTCCGCGTATCGCGCCGCAACAGCCCCTCGATGAGCGGCCGCAGCGGCCCGGCGGCCTCCGGCACGCGCACCTCGTCGTAGACGACGGCGTGCAGCACCGCCGCCACGGACTCCCGGTGGAACGGCGACGCGCCGCTCACCAGCGTGCACAGCAGCACGCCGAGCGACCACAGATCCGACTCGGGCCCGGTGCGGCGCCCCGACATCCGCTCCGGCGCCGTGTACTCGGGCGAGCCCACGAACGCCCCGGTCTCGGTCAGCGTCGTCGCCCCGTCGACCTGCGCGATCCCGAAGTCCGTCAGCACGACGCGGCCGGTGCCCGCCTCGATCAGGACGTTCGCCGGTTTGATGTCCCGGTGCAGCACGCCGCGCGCGTGCGCCACCCGCAGCGCGTCCAGCAGGGCCGCCGCCACCCGGCCCGCCTCACGCGGCCCGAGCGGGCCCCGCGCGCCCAGCCGGTCGGCGAGCGAGGACCCGTCGACCAGTTCCATGACGATCCACGGATGGCCGTCCTGCTCCACCACGTCGTGCAGGACGATCACATTGGGGTGCTTGATCTGCGCGACCGTACGGGCCTCCCGCAGCGCGCGCTCGCCGCGCTGCCAGTCGTCGGGGCCGGAGCCCTCGTCCACGTGCAGTTCCTTGACCGCGACATCGCGGCCCAGCAGTTCGTCGACGGCCCGCCAGACCGTGCCCATGCCACCGCGGCCGAGCCGTGAGACCAGCCGATAACGCCCGGCCAGCAGGCCGGTATTGCCCCCGTTGTCAGTCATGGGCTCATCTTGCCTCACGGCTGCGGAGGCCCTGCCTCCGGTGGGCGGCCCCGGCGCCTTGTGGGATGAGCCGCGCGCCGGGGGAACGCGAGCGCGCGCGCTCGCCCTCGGGGGCGATTGAGCGGACGGGCCGCGTCGGGGATCGTAGAGCGTGCCGATGTTACAGGGGCGGACCGCGGCCGCCCCGCATCGACGAGCGAGCCTTGGAAGCGGGCCTCAAGAGAAGTGCAAGCCGCCCCGCGGCGGGGGTCCACGGGGCGGCGGCTGGGGGTGCGTCAGCTGGTGACGGGGATCTTCCAGGTGCGGGAGGCGGTCAGCAGCTTGCGCAGCGCGGGGTCTTTCACCGCGCGGGTGTGGTCCACGGCCTTGGCGGTGACGGTGTGGGGCCTGCCGTCGGACGGTACGCCGAGCGACGCGGGGGTGACGGTCTTCTTGCCGCGGGCCGCGGCGACTTCGGCGCCATCCACGTACCAGGTGAGCGAGGCGGTCTTCGGCACGTTCACCTTGAGGCTCGCCGCCCGGGCGAGGGGGGTTCCGGTGCCGGTGCGGCTGCTGAGCACGCTGGCGTGGCGGTAGAAGCCCGCGATCATCGCTTCGCGGCCGGGGAGGCTGTACTCGTGGCCGAGCGTGCGCATGATCGAGTTCCGGGTGGGGCGGTTGAGGCCCTTGGGGTAGTAGCGGCTGCCCTCGTACGCGCCGACCGTGCCGCCGTCCGGTGAGGTGTGGCCGATCCAGCGGTACCACTTCCGCTTCTGCTCGGTGAGCTGGGCGGCGGTCAGCTTGGTGGCGTTGGGCTCGTCGGGTTCGGCTCCGGTGTAGCCGCCGTTCGTGGCGTACACGTACTCGTCGGCGAGGCCGCCGACGGAGTGGCCGGTCTCGTGGACGGCGACCTGGTCGGAGTCGGGGTGGTCGGAGGAGGCGGTGGCGATGCCGTCGTAGCCGGCGCCGGAGCTGATCGTGTAGCCCGCGCCGCCGTACTTGGCGGAGTTGGACAGCACGATCACCAGGTCGGCCTGGGGTGCCTTCGCGGCGTACGACTCGACCTTGCCGGTGTCGACGCACAGCAGCCGCTCGGTGTCGTCGCACCAGAAGTAGGAGTCGAGGGCGGTGTCCTTGACGACGCCCTTGGACGGGTCGCCGGAGACGCCGGACTGGTTGGAGACGGCGTCCACGGACCAGACGTTGAAGAGGCTCCGGTAGGCGGCGTACGGCTCGACCGCGGAGATCTGCGCCCACTTCGAGCGGACGTCGGCGTGGAAGTCGCCCTGCTGGGCGGCGGTGTAGCCGTCGCCGACGAAGACGACGTCGACCTTGTCGGCCGGCGGGCCGTTCTTGATGACGGGCGCCACGTCGCCGTCGGCGGCGGTTTCGGCGGGGGAGAGCGTGCGGTCGCCCCGGGTGAGCCGGGCGGGGGTGGCGGCCGGGACCTCGGCGTGCCGGGGGTGGGCGCCGGGGCCGGTGAAGTACTCCACCTCATGGGTGCGCCGGGCCGGCTCGGCGAAGGCGACAGGGGCGACGGAGGCCGCGGAGGCGGAAGCGGCGGACGCCGCTGACGCCGAAGGGGCGGCGGGTGCGCTCACGGTCGCGGCGAGCGCCGCCGTCAGCGCCACACCTCCGGCGACGACAGCGGAGCGTAAGGGCGTGTGGCGGCGTCGCCATCTCCCTCTGCGCACGGGGGCTCCCGAGGTTTGCTCCGTAAGCGGCCTGTTAAACATGATTAATTCGCCGCTCAACCTAAGGCCAAAGGAAGGCCCGAGCAACGGGAACTAGGGAAATCGCTAAACAAATCGACCATCAGGCCCTATGTCCGGGCTCGCGCCCCCGCCCGAAAGTGACGCTCCGTACCCGCGGCGGCCAACCTGTCGTCCGCAAAGCCGGATCCGCATCCCGCCGGGAGCCTTATGGTCGAGCCGTACGTCGAAACGGCGGTCGGTGAGGAGCGGTCCCGACTGGCGGACGGTCGCCGTGGCGCCCGGCCGTCCGGTGCTGCCCCCTCACCTGCCGCATCTTATGCATCCTCCTGTAGATGGACTGAGCCCGGCGCACGAGCTACCGCCGGGGAGAAGAGGGCACGGTGGCCGAAAAGCGCGCCGGAGACGGTCGGGCGGCGGGGGCGGAGGGTACGGCGGAGATCGGGCGCCGGGTGTTACGGCTGCGCACGGAACGCGGGTTCACCCAGCGGCAGCTGGCCGAACCGGCGTACACCGCGGCGTATGTCTCCACGCTGGAATCCGGGAAGGTCCGCCCCTCCGAGGTCGCCCTGCGCCACCTCGCCCAACGCCTCGGCGTCACGTACGAGGAGCTGGTCACCGGCCGTTCACCGCAGGACGCGACCCGGCTGCGCGCCGGGCTCACCGACGCCCGGCGGACGCTGGCCACCGGCGACACCGAGGACGCGGCCGCCCGCTTCGCGGCGCTGGGCGCCGAGGCCGACCGGCTCGGCTTCGCCGACGAGCGGGCCGCGGCCCTGCTGGGGCTCGGCGACTGCGCCATGGAGACCGGCGAACTGATCGCGGCGCGCGACCACTTCGAGGCCGCCGAGAAGCTGCTCGCCGACGAGCCGCTGCCGCGCCGCGTCCCGGCGATCCGCGGCCGCGCCGTGGCCCATCTGCTCGCGGGCGAGCTGCGCTACTCCTGCTATCTGCTGGAGAGCGCCATCGACGAGCTGAACGCCTCCGGGCTGCACGACCCGAACGCCCTGCTGCTGCTCTACACCGCCGCGATCGCCCCGTACATGGACATGGGGGCGCACGCCCGTGCGGTCCGCGCCGCCGAACTCTCCCTCGCGCTGGCGCCCAGCGTCGACAACCCGGAACTGGTCGCCCAGATGCACCGCGGGGTGGCCCGCACCCTGATAGCCGAGGGCCGCACCGCGGAGGCCGACGCCTCGCTGGCCAAGGCGCAGGAGCTGTACGAACAGCTGCGGCTGCGCACCGATCTGGCGCACTGCCACTGGATGCGCGGCTACGTCCACGCGCAGGACGGCGACCTGGAACGGGCGGAGAGCGAACTGCGCATCGCCCGCGACATGCTGGCGTCCAAGCGGGCCGCGCTGTTCATGGTGCAGGTGGAGGTGGAGCTGGCCGACGTGCTGCGGCGGCGCGGCCGTACCGCCGCGGCGGAAGCGCTGCTCCGGCCCCTGCTCGCGAGATCCGGGAACTCCGGCGGCTCCGACTCCGGCTCCAACTCCGAATCCGGCTCCGGGGACGGGCAGGAGGCGGTCGAACTCACCGCGGAGCGCGGCGCGGTGCACGCGGGCGGCGCCCACCGGCTGCTCGGGCTGATAGCCGACGAGCGCGGCGACGCGGAGGAGGCGGAGGAGCACTACTGCGCGGCGCTGTCGCTGCTGGAACGCACCGGCGCCGCCGGTGACCTGGCCGACCTGTGCCGGCTGCTGGGCGATCTGCTGCGGCGCGAGGGGCGGTTGGAGGCCGCGATGGACGCGTACCGGACGGGGCTGGGGCACCGCGCCGCCCCCGGCACCACCACGCTGGGCCCGGCCCCGGCCGAACCGCCCCTCCAGGGCGCGCGCTGACCCCCGCCACCGGACCGCGGGGCGGTTGGTGCGCCCGCCGGGCCGGGGCCACTCGGGGTTGGTCAGGCCCCGATGGGCCGGTCCTCCCCCCGGTAAGGGCCGGTCGGCACGGCACGGCGGGCGGGTCAAAGGGTGAGCAGGCCGCCGCGTGTGGGGGTCGCGGCGGCCTGCCCCGCGCCGTAACGCCCCGCTGCCGGCCCCGCACCGCGACCATTTTCGGCCACGGTGGTCACGGCGCGCCGAGAGGCCGTACGGCGCGCTGCTGGGGCGGGGGTTCGGGTGGACCCCGCGGAGTGGTGCGGCATGTGATCCACTCTGCCCGGCCGCGGCGGGGCGGACATCCGCCCCAGGTCTCCCCTCGCCCCCCGCCGATCGGCGGGGTGATCCCCCCAACAGGGCGGAGGAGACCACTCCATATCGGTGCCCGATGCGGCAGGCTGTGCGGACAATGCGCATGACAGCTGAGGGAGGGAGCGGCCGGTGATCCGTGTTGCGGTGGTCGACGACGAGGCGCTCGTACGATCCGGCCTGCGGCTGATCCTGGGCACGGCCCCGGACATCGACGTGGTCGCCGACTGTTCCGGCGGAACGGCGGTCGAGACCGTGCTCGGCAGCGAGGCCGACGTGGTGCTCCTCGACATCCGGATGCCCGACGCCGACGGGCTCACCGTGCTCGGGCAGCTGCGCGCCGCGCCCCGCTCCCCCACCGTCGCCATGCTGACCACCTTCGACGCCCAGGAGTACCTGACCGCCGCGCTGCGCGCCGGGGCGGCCGGTTTCCTCCTCAAGGACACCGACCCGGAACAACTCGTCCGCGCGGTACGCACCCTCGCCCAGGGCGGCAGCGTCCTCGACCCGGGCGTCACCGGGGCGGTCATCGGCGGCTATCTCGCCGCCGAGGCCGAGGTGACCGCCGCCACCGCCGTCGACGCCCTCACCCCGCGCGAACGCGAAGTGCTCGCGCTGCTGGGCGAGGGGCTGGCCAATTCGCAGATCGCCGAGCGGATGGGGCTCGCGCCCAGCACCGTCAAGGACCATGTCCGGGCGGTGCTCGGCAAGCTGGGCGGGCTCAACCGGGTGCAGGCCGCCATCGTCGCCGACCGGGCCGGGCTGGTCACCAGCCGCCCGGGGGCGGGTGGGCCCCGGTGACCGTCATCCCGCCCGCGTCCGCACCGCCGTGGCGGCGGAGGCTGCCGGGGTGGGTGCGGCGGTGGGGGCCGCTGCTGGTCCCCGTCGTGTTCGCCGTGGCCGACGCGCTGCTCGTCAACGGCGTCACCCTGGGCCTGGAGCTGGACGTCTCCCTGGTCGCGGCGGCCGCCCTGCTGCTGCGCCACCGCTTCCCGGCGCCGGTCTTCCTGGCCACCCTGCCCGGCATCCTCATCGGCTACATCTGGTTCGCGCCGATGATCGCGCTCTATACGGTGGCCGAACGCCGCCCCGGCCCGCGGCTGCTCGGCGTCTCGGCGCTGCTGCTGGCCGCCGCGCACTTCGTCCCGTGGCCGGTGTCCGACTTCGAGCCGACCGCGTACCGGGAGAACACGCTCACCCTGATCGACGCGTGCATCACCTCCGTCGGGCCCATCGCGCTGGGCCTGCTGGTGCGCACCCGGGGCGAACTCGCCGCCCGCCTGGACGATCTGACCCGCAGCCGCCGCCGCGCCGACGAGCTGATCGCCGAGCAGGTGCTGAGCACCGAACGCGCGCGGCTCGCCCGCGAGATGCACGACGTCGTCGCCCATCAGGTCAGCCTGATCAGCCTGCAGGCCGGGGCGGTACAGATCAGTGCGAAGGACGCACAGGCACGGGAGGGGGCGCGGACGATCCGCGAACTGTCCGTACGGACGCTGGACGAGCTGCGCCACATGGTCGGCATCCTGCGGGCGGCGGGCGGCGACCTGGAACAGCTCACCCCGCAGCCCCGGCTGGCGGATCTGCCGCGGCTGATCGAGCTGAGCGCCCTGGACGTGGCGTACGAGGAGGCCGACGACGCACGGCTCGCGGGACGGCCGGAGGCGGTGGAGCGGGCCGCGTTCCGCATCGTGCAGGAGGCGTTGACCAATGTGCGCAAGCACGCACCGGGCGCGCGGGTGACGGTACGGCTCGCGGAGGCGGCCGCCGAGGGGCGCGGGCTGCGGGTGGAGGTCCGGAACGGGCCGCCGGACGCCTCCGCGGCGGCGCCGGGACTGCCGGGCGGCGGCCATGGGCTGGTGGGGCTGCGGGAGCGGGCGGCGCTGCTGGGCGGCACGCTCACGGCGGAGCCCACGGAGGAGGGGGGCTTCGTGGTGCTGGCGGACTTCCCGAAGGCGCCGCCACGGTCGTAGGGCGCGGGGTCCGCACCCCGCCCCTCGGAACGTCAGGAAGGGCTAGGCGGAGAGGAGGGCTAGGCGGAGAGGGAGTCGGCGGCGCCCTGTTCGTCGTCGTCGGGGTCCGTCGCCACCATCAGATTGGGATAGACGTCGAACAGCCGACGGACCCCCAGGGCCGCGAGGACGCGGTGCACATGGGAGCCGTGGGCGGCGTCCTGGGGCGGGAGGATCAACCGGAGCCGGCCCGAGCACGACCGCATCAGCCGGCGCGCGGCGATCAGGACACCGACGCCGCTGGAGTCGCAGAAGCGGACCTCGGACAGGTCGAGGACCAGAGAGTGGCGCCCTTCGGCGACCGCGTCGTGCACGTGCTGCCGGACCGCGGGCGAGGTCACGAGGTCCATCTCGCCGGAGACCTGCAGGACGACCCACTCCCCCCGTCCGTCCTCCATCACCTTCAACGTCACGCGCTCGAAGCCCTTCGCTCGCAGCTAACCGGAATTTGCTGTTCCAGGGCGGCTGCCCGCCCGGCCCCGCATGAAACTCCCCCTGTCCCATACCGCAGGAACGACCCTAAGCCCCGCTGAAGCGTTTCGTCTCACCGCTCCTGCGCACCGTGACCGACCCAATACCATCCGCAGCCGTGTTGTGCCGCACTTTGCCGCATGGAGGCGCGTTGTGTCAGCCCCCGGCACTACATTCGATATGAAGGTGGGCATAGTGCCAGGAGACCCGGCCGACGAACAGGGATGGGGGCCGCATGGCGAACGACGCACCGCCCCGCTGGGACCGCAGGATGCAGCAGCGGCTGGCGCGCGGCGAGGCCGCCGCGCTCGGCGAGCTGTACGACCGCTTCGCCTCCCTGGTCCACCATCTCGCCCATCGCGTCCTGGAGGACGAGGACGCGGCCGACCGCATCACCCGCGAGGTCTTCGCCTACGTCTGGGAGAACCCGGACGCGTACGACCCCAAACAGGGCTCCCTGCGCTCCTGGATCGCCACCCTCGCCCACCGTCAGGCGGTGCACCGGCTCCGGTCGCGGACCGCCGAGGACGACGGCGGGGGCGGCGAGGGCGGCGATGAGGCCGCCGTTGAGGAGGCCGCCGTCGAGGAGCGCATCCGCGACGCCTCCGTCGCGGCCCGCGCCGACTACATCGTCACGTCCATGCCCGCCCCGCTACGCGCCGCCCTGGAGCTGGCCTACTTCGACCGCCGCGACTACCGCCAGGCCGCCGCCGCCCTGGGGGTGACCGAGGACGAGGCCAGGCGCCGCCTGCGGCTCGGGCTCCAACTGCTGTCCACCGCCTACGTCCCGCCGCCGCGCACCATGGCGCCTCCCGGTTACGGGCGGGCGCTGTGAGCGGCGCGGGCGGCCCGGAGCGGTACGACGCCGGCGACGGATTCGGCGACGACAGAGACGGGCCCGGCGACCTGCCGGGCATTCCGCCCGAACCAGCCGGGCCGCCCCGCATCCCGACCCCGCGGTCCGCCCCCGAGGACACCAGCGGCTGGCCGGGCCCCCTGCCGTTGGTGCCCGAATCCGAGGGCCCGGAAGAAGCGGAAGGCCCGGCAGGAGCGGAAGGCCCGGAAAGTCCGGAAGAACTCAACAGCCCGGAAAGTGCGATACGTCCGGAAAGCCCGCCCGAGGCGTCCCCGGCGCCCCGGCGGACCGACGCCCACGCCGATCCGCCGCGGCCGCCCTCGCACGACGTGCTGCGGTCGCTGCTGGGCGCCTGGGCGCTCGCCGCGTGCTCCCCGGACGAGACCGGCGCCGTCGAGAAACACCTCAACCACTGCACCTCCTGCGCCGAGGAAGCGCTGCGGCTGCGCCAGGCCGTGGGGCTGCTGCACGCCGAGCACAGCCTCGACCTCGACCCGCTGCTCCGCTCCCGGGTGCTGGCCGGGTGCCTCGGCCGCCGCCCGGCGCGGATACCGGTGCCGGGCTGGGCCGCCGCGTACGACGCGGAGGCCGCCCGGCTGGACGCGCTGCTGCGGGACATGGGCGAGGCCGAATGGCGCGCTCCGGTGCGGCTCAAGTGGTTCGACGGGCAGCGGCTCACCGGGCGGGACACCACCGTCGCCGGGGTGATCGGGCATCTGATGGTGGTGGACGGCGTCGTCGCCGCGTCCCTCGGGCTGCCCGATCCGCTCGGCGAGCACGCCCCCGGCTCGCCCGCGGCCCGTACGGACGCGTACTGGCACGCGGAGCCCGACGCCGCGGGCGGAACCGGTGCGTCCGCCCTGCTGCGGGAGTTGTGGCGGGAGCAGGGGCACTCGCTGGTCCGTACGGTGTCGTTCGCCGGGCGCGGGGCCTCGGACCTCTCCGTCCCGTTCGGTGACTTCACCCTGCCGGTCCGCGACGCGTTCCTGGACCGCGCCTTCGCGTGCTGGGTGCACGCCGGGGACATCGCCGAGGCCGTCGACTACCCGTATGAACTCCCCTCGTCCGCCCACCTCAAGGCCATGATCGACCTGTGCGCCCGGCTGCTGCCCGACGCGCTGGCCGAGCGGCGCCGCGCCGGGCTCGCCGCCCCGCCGCGCCGCCTGGTGGAGGCGGGCGCCCCGGGCCGTACGCTCCATCTGGAGGTCGAGGGCACCGGCGGAGGCAACTGGTACATCCCGTTGGACTCACCGGCCGCCGTGGGCACGGCGGAGGAGACGGTGGCCCACATCGCGCTGGACCCGGAGGCCTTCTACCAGCTGGCGGCCGGGCATGTGCCGCCGCAGGAGGCGGCGGTGGGGCAGCTGGGGGACGTGGAGGCGATCCGCGACGTGCTGTTCGCGGCGGCCTCGCTGTCGCGGCTGTGACCGCGGCCGCGAGAGGTGGGCCGAAGATCAGCCGAAGACGACCGTACGGTGGCCGTTCAGCAGCACGCGGCGCTCGCTGTGCCACTTCACCGCGCGCGCCAGCGCCTGGCACTCCACGTCGCGGCCGACCGCGACCAGCTGGTCAGGGGTGACCTCGTGACCGACGCGCTCGACCTCCTGCTCGATGATCGGGCCCTCGTCCAGGTCGGCCGTCACATAGTGCGCCGTCGCACCGATCAGCTTCACCCCGCGCGCATGGGCCTGGTGGTACGGCTTGGCGCCCTTGAAGCTCGGGAGGAAGGAGTGGTGGATGTTGATGATCCGGCCGGACAGCTCCTTGCACAGGTCGTCGGAGAGCACCTGCATGTAGCGGGCCAGCACCACCAGCTCGACGTTCTCCGCCCGCACCAGCTCCAGCAGCTCCGCCTCGGCCTGCTGCTTGGTCTCCTTGGTGACCGGGATGTGCCGGAACGGAATCCCGTACGAGCCCACCAGCTCCCGGAAGTCGGTGTGGTTGGAGACCACGGCCGCGATCTCCACCGGGAGCGCGCCGATCCGGGAGCGGAAGAGCAGGTCGTTCAGGCAGTGCCCGAACTTGCTGACCATCAGCACGATGCGCATCTTCTGGTCCGCCCGGTGGATCTGCCAGTCCATCCCGAAGGAGTCCCCGACCGCCGCGAAGCTCGCCCGCAGGTCCTCCACCTTCACCGGGGAGACGGCGCGGAAGTGCACCCGCATGAAGAAGAGCCCCGTGTCCCGGTCCCCGAACTGCTGGCTGTCCTCGATGTTGCAGCCGGTCATGAAGAGGTAACTCGACACGGCGTGCACGATGCCCTGCTTGTCCGGGCAGGACAGCGTGAGGATGTACTGGTCGGGAACGGAATGCGACTCGCTCATGACTCCATAGCGTCGCACACCCGCGACACTCCTCGGGACCGTCAGCCCGCTCTAGCCCGCCTGCGTCATGATCGCCAGCACCTCGAGGGTGCGCGGCGGCGCGTCCGGGTCCTCCCCGTCGTTCGTGGCCAGCCGCACATGGGCGTCGCGGGCCGCCCGCACCGCCTCCGGCCAGCCGTGGTGCTCGATGTACGCCGAGACGGGGGCATCCGCGCCGACCTGGTGGAGGATCCTCAGCACCCGCAGCACGGCGACGTCGACGAGCGCCGCCTCCTGGGAATCGCGGAAGATCGTGCCGACGTACTTCTCGGCGGACCAGTTGTCCAGCCAGGTGTCCTCGACCAGGCGGTAGACGGCGTCGGTGACATCGCCGTATCCGGGTTGCCCGGCCAGCCAGCACTCCTGCTGGAAGACCGGGTCAGAGAGCATGTGCAGCCCCGAGCGCACATTGGTACGCCAGCGCCACCACGGCATGTCGTTGACAGGCATACCGCCCATGGTGGTCGAGCGATGGCCGCGACGGGAAGACTTCTCCGAACCTTGCACAGTGATCGATCGTACGTTCTTCACACAGAGGGGCGCATAACCCCCCGGGTGTTCACCTCTCCGATACCCGCGCGTTCCCCGCCATAGCGGAGGCGTTCCGCCCGGAGCACCAGGCTCCCATACCATGACCGGACGGCGACGCCCCTCCCCCCGCACCCTACGAGCAGCCGCCGTCGCCGCACTGTGCACCGCAGCCGGCGCCTCCTCGCTGACCAGCTGCGGCCCACTGCCGGGCATGGCGAAGGGGGCCGACAACAAGCCCATCACCGTGATGACATGGGCCCCCGAGGGCACCAAGGCGACCAATATGCCGGGAATGCCCGCCATGGCGCAGGCGTACGCGCGCTGGGTCAACGCCGGCGGCGGCATCCACGGCCGCAAGCTCAAGGTGATCACCTGCAACGAGCGCAACGACTCGGTCCAGGCCGCGCGCTGCGCGCAGGAGGCGGGCAAGGCGAAGGCCGTCGCGGTCGTCGGTTCGTACAGCCAGCACGGCCGCTCGTTCACCTCCCCGCTGGAGGTCGCCGGGATCCCCTACATCGGCGGCTACGGGATGACCCAGGAGGAGTTCAACAGCCCGTACTCCTACCCCGTCAACGGCGGCCAGGCCACCCTGCTCGCGGGCAACGGCCGCCAGCTCGGCTCCCGCTGCGAACGCGTCTCGCTGGTACGCCCCGACACCATCGCGGGCGACGAACTCCCCGAACTCCTCGACGCCGGGCTCAAGGCGGCGGGCCGCGAGCCCGCCCAGGACATACGCGCCCCCGAGGGCGCGGGCGACTACAGCTCGCAGGCCACCACCGCCCTGGAGGACGTCGGCGCCGACAGCTCCCTGGGCTCCGCCGCCGCGGGCGCCAAGCTGGGGAACTCCTGCGTCACCGCCGCGCTCGGCAACCGCACGGGCACCTTCTTCGACTCCTTCCGGCGCGTCCAGGAGGAGCACCCGAAGGTCCGGATCGCCTCCATCATGGGCAGCGTCCGGCAGTCCCTGGTCGACAGCACGGGCGGCAGCAAGAGCCCGCTGGAGGGGACGTACGCCACGGGCTGGTACCCGCCCCCGGACGATCCGCGCTGGGGACCGATGAAGAAGGTCATCAACAAGTACGCCTTCGACGACAACCGCATCGACCCCGACGACGCGGGCACCCAGACCACCTGGATCGCCTACACCGCGCTGCGCTCCGTCCTGATGTCCCTGAAACCCGACGACATCAGCGCGCGCACCGTGCGCAACGCGCTGGACCACGGCCACAAGGTCGACACCGGCGGCCTGACGCCCCCGCTGCGCTGGGGATACAACGACCCGCTGAACGTGCCGGACTATCCGCGGATCGTGAACGCCGACGTCACCTACCAGGTGGTGCGCGACGGTCGGCTGGTCGGGGTGCGCAAGGGGTTCGTCAACGTGGCGAAGACGCTGGAGCGGTACGGCCCCCGGGACTGATCCGCCGCGACCACCGGGCCGCCGGGTTCATCCGAACCCGGCGGCTTCGCCGGCTCATGTGCCGCCGCTCACAGCTGGGTGGCCTCGTGCTTGGTGAGGCCGTACTTCCCGGCGAGCGGGTTCCACAGCTCGGCCGCCCTCCGCTTGGCCGCGGTCGCCTCGCCACTGGCCCGCTCGGCCGCCCCGACCCGCCCGGTCCGGCGGGCCTGGCCCTTCTGACAGCCCTTCTTGCCGCGCGCCTGATCGGCCCACGCCGCGTACTGGTTGTCGGCCTGCGCGGAGGACTTCCACGCCTTGGTCAGGGACGCGGTCAGCTCGGTGTGGTTCGGCAGCTTGTCGATGGTCAGCTTGCCCAGCCGGGTCACCAGGTCGTTGCGCTGACGGGCAGCCGTGCGCAGGTCCGAGGCGGCCTTGGGCAGGGCCTTGCAGGACTTGATGTTGTTCACGGCGTTGATCACCGCCGAGCGGCTGTTGTTGCTGTCCTTGAGCAGCGCGTCCAGCGACTTCGCCTGCGGCTCCGCGGGGTCGGCCGACTTACTCGGCTCGCTCTCACCGGCGCTCGGCTCCGAGCTGCCCAGCGTCGTGTTGTCGTCCTTCTTCTCGTCGTCACCGCCCGCGCTGAGCGCCGCTCCGGCGGCGAGCCCGGCGATCCCGCAGCCCGCGACCACGATGCCGACGAGCACGGCGGGCGACATCCGGCGACGGCGCCCGGCACGCCCACCACGGCCGCCGCGCCCTCCGCCCGCGTCCCCGGGAGCCGGGGCGGGGGCGCTGAACTGCGGCAGCTGCTGCGTCTCGCCGGGAGAGCCGGCACCGGCGCCCGGGGCGGCGGCGCCGTCGGCCCGGAACAGCCCGTCGAACTCGGAGGGCGGCGGCCGGTCGCCCGGACGGCCGGGTCGGATCGCGAAGGGGGAGCCGGTGGGCTTCGGCGGCTGCTGCTGTTGCTGCTGCTGCCGGGCGCGCCGGGACGGGGCGGGCTTCGGCGGCGCGGCGGCCGGGACCGGGGCCGGGAGTACGGCGGTCTCCTCGGCCGCCCCGGCCGGGGCGGCGGGCGCGGACTGCTGCGGGCGGCCACGGTGTGCGCCGCGGCCGGGACGCACGGTGCGCAGCTGGGTGGTGGACTCGCCGGGCGCCTCGGCCTTGGCGGGCCGGTTCTCGGGCGGCAGCGGCGCGCTGGCGGAGGGCTGCTGCGGGGGCTGCGGCTGCGGGGCGTGCCCGGCACCGGGCACGGGGGGCAGGTACTGGGTCGCCTCGGCGTCGCCCGCGGGCTGCGGCGGCAGCACCTGCGTCTCGTCGGCGGCACCGGCGTAGGGCTCGGGCTGCGGCTGTCTGTCCGGCTGCGGCTGTGCGTAGGCGGGCGGCTGGGGCTGTTCCGGCTGCTGGTACGCGGAAGGCTGCGGCTGCGGCTGTTCCGGCTGCTGGTACGCGGAAGGCTGCGGCTGCGGCTGCTGGTACGCGGGGGGCTGGTGGTGCTGCGGCGGCTGCTGCTGGGGCGACTGCTGCTGCGGCAGGGGCTGTTGCGGCGCCCAGCCCTGCGGCGCCCCGTACGACTGGTCGGCTCCCGGCGGCGGGCCGAACGACTGCCCGGGGGCCTGCGGCGGCGGCCCGAACGACTGATCCGGCCCCGGCGGCGGCCCGAACGACTGCCCCGCACCCTGCGACGACCCGTACGCCTGGTCGGTGCCCGACGGCAGCCCGTACGGCTGCCCGGGCACCGGCTGCGGCGACCCGTACGCCTGCCCCGAGGGGCCGTACGGCGCGCCCTCGGGTGGCAGCGGGCCGGCGCCCTGGGGTGCGTCCTGGGGTCCCCAGGGCCGGCCCCACGCCTGCCCACCGGCCGGGGCGCCGTGCTGCTGCCCCGTGCGGTCCGTGTAGTCCGTGCGGTCCGTGTGGGCCGAGTGGGCCGAGTGGTCCGAGGGCTCCGGGGGCCAGGGGTCGCCCTGAGCGGGCAGCACAACGCCCTCACGGACCGCAGGCAGCTGCGGCTCGTCCCCCTGTCCGCTCTGCGTCACCGGGTCTCCTTGAATAAGCGATTACCGAATCGTCGGCTCACGCTACCGGTTACCCACGAGGGTCGGCGCCCGCCGGAGGGAGAGACTGGTCACCGGCGAAAGCCCCGCACAGGCCCGGAACAGGCCCGATGCAGGCCCGGTACAGGCCCGGTGAGGACGCCCCGCGGGCCCGGTGACGAGGGCACACGACCCGCTCAGGCCGCCTGCACCTCCAGCCTCGCCCCGAACTCCCGCACCACCGGTTCGTCCCGGTACGGCTCCAGGCGCTGCTGGAAGTCGTCCAGATACTCCACGCCCCGGTTGGAGCGCAGCGTCTGGAGCAGGTCCACCGCCTGGCCGCCGACGTGGCACGCCTGCTCCACCTCGCGCCCCTGGACGTGCGCCGTGGCCAGCAGCAGGAGCCCGATGGCGCGGCGCCGCACCCGGCCCTCCGGGTGGCCCGCCAGGGCCTCTTCGGCGCGCCGCCGGGCGGGCTCGGCCTGGCCCAGGTCGCGGTGGCAGTGGGCCAGTTCGTCGGCCAGATACGCGTGGTCGAAGTGCTGGATCCACGGCGGCTCGTCCCCCGACGGCCCGCCGCTGCCCACCGCCCGCTCCATCGCGTCCAGGGCGCGCCCGGCCGCGTGCTGGCAGGCCGGGGCGTCCCCCATCAGCGCGTGCCCGCGCGCCTCGGCGGCCAGGAACATCGACTCGGCGCGCGGCGGCACCTGACCCCGCGAGCCTTCCTGCGCGGCCTTGGCCAGCTGCGCGATCTCCCGGGGGTTGCCCAGCTGGGCGGCGAGGTGGCTCATGCTGGCGGCCAGCACGTATCCGCCGTAGCCCCGGTCCCCGGCGGCCTGGGCGAGCCGCAGCGCCTGGATGTAGTAGCGCTGGGCGAGCCCGGATTGGCCGGTGTCGATCGCCATGTACCCGGCCAGCTCGGTCAAGCGGGCGACCGCCGCGAACAGTTCGCGGCCGACCGACTCCCGGTAGGACCCGGCGAGCAGCCCGGAGACCACGCTGTTGAGGTAGTGGACGACGACCGGGCGCACATGGCCGCTGCCGTAGCGGTGGTCCAGCTCGACCAGCGCGTCCGTGGTGGCCCGCACCGCGGCGACGTCGGAGCGGCCGACCCGGGCCCCGGCGGTGCGCGCGACCTGCGCGTCCGCGCCGGTGATCAGCCAGTCGCGGCTGGGCTCGACGAGCGCGGAGGCGGCGACGGTCGAGCCGGTCAGGAAGTCGCGGCGGCCGACGTCGCTGCGCCACAACTCGCAGACCTGCTCTATCGCGCCGAGCACGGTCGGCGAGAACTGCAGCCCCACGCCCGACGCCAGGTTCTTGCCGTTGGCCATGCCGATCTCGTCGATCGTGACCGTACGACCGAGCTTGCGGCCCAGCGCCTCCGCGATGATGCCCGGGGCGCGGCCCCGGGGCTGCTGTCCGCGCAGCCACCGGGCGACCGATGTCTTGTCGTAGCGCAGATCGAGACCGTGCTCGGCACCGCACATGTTGACCCTGCGGGCCAAACCGGCATTGGAGCACGCGGCTTCCTGAATGAGCGTCTGCAGCCGTTCGTTCGGCTGTCGCGCCACAAGCGGCCTAGCGGCCATGGTTTTACCCCCAGTGACTGCTGTGCGTTCTCGGCGGATGCCGTCCCTGTTGATCAGTTCCCCGCGGATATCGCGGGTATACGGCGAATGCGGAACTTGCCCGTATTGACCACATAGACCGCTTGGTTCACGTACGTGCGTACGGCCGCGCCACAACGCCCTCGTACGCCTGTCACGCATGGTGGCTACCCGCTCACACAGCCGGAACCCCATACGCGCCCCCGGTCATGCACCCATGCGCCCCGGCATGCCGTCCCCGCGCCCGGCGGGGGCGCGGCCGTAACCCTTGTTGACGGCGGAAGTTGTCTTGGTCGTGGAAGAGACCATGGACGTGACAGGAACACCACATATTCCGAAGCAGCGCGGGGAGCGGCTGCTCGACGCCGCGGTGCGCTACGCCGAGGAACGGCACTGGGACGTGCTCGCCGGCGCCTGGCTGGACACCGTGAACGGCCTCCAGCGCTGCTCCTGCGGACAGGCCGACTGCCCGGCCCCCGGCGCCCATCCGACCGCCCCGGACTGGGTGAACCAGGCCACCGGCAGCCCGGTCGTGGTGCGCCGGATGTGGGCCCGCGCCCCGGGCGCGTCGATCCTGCTGCCGACCGGCCGCACCTTCGACGCCCTGGACGTACCGGAGTCGGCGGGCTGCCTGGCGCTGGCCCGGATGGAGCGCCGCAACGTCGACCTCGGCCCGGTCACTTCCACCCCCGACCGCAGGATGCTCTTCTTCGTGCTCCCCGGCGCCGCCGCGAAGATCCCGGACCTGCTGCGGAACCTGGGCTGGCCGCCGTCCTCGGTCGACCTGGCGGCCCGCGGCGACGGGGACTACGTAGTCGCGCCCCCGACCCGGGTCGGGCGGCACGGCCCGACCCAGTGGGCCCGTCGGCCGACCGCCGCCAACCGCTGGCTGCCGGACGCCGAGGAGCTGGTGAGCACGCTCGCCTACGCGTGCGGACGCGAAACCCGCGGCCGCGAGACCCGGCCCGCCCCCGGCGCCGACGCGCCCCGGCGCACCTGACGCGCCCGGGCGCGCCCCCCGTATCGTGGGCGCGGACGGGGACATGACCAGTCTCCGGACCAGCCTGACGGTGGAAGACGGGGATTTCCGTGCCGGACGCACACGCAGACGCACACACAGACACAGACACAGCCACAGCCGCAGAAGTGGACACAGACGCAGCCACAGACGCAGACGCGCCCGCCGGGGCGGCGACC
The DNA here is from genome assembly GCF_040631655.1 of Streptomyces sp. NPDC019937. NCBI lineage: Bacteria > Bacillati > Actinomycetota > Actinomycetes > Kitasatosporales > Streptomycetaceae > Streptomyces > Streptomyces sp. NPDC019937. The sequence goes on along the minus strand of NZ_JBEYAL010000007.1, from coordinate 40,180 downwards.
GAGCCCGCCGCCGCACAGCGGCGGCCTGCCGTGCAGGTGCGCGGTCTGTGGAAGCGGTACGGGGAGCAGATCGCGGTCCACGGCATCGATCTCGACCTGCCCGCCGGGCAGTTCATCGGACTCGTCGGCCCCAACGGCGCGGGCAAGACCACGACCCTGTCGATGATCACCGGGCTGCTGCGCCCCGACTCCGGCACGGTCGAGATCGGCGGGCACGACGTCTGGCAGGACCCGGCCGAGGTCAAGGCGCGGATCGGCGTGCTGCCGGAGGGGCTGCGGCTGTTCGAGCGGCTTTCGGGGCGCGAGATCCTCGCGTACACCGGGCGGCTGCGCGGCCTGCCCGGCGACGAGGTCGACAAGCGCGCGACCCAGCTGCTGGACGTCCTGGACCTGGCCGGGGCGCAGAACAAGCTGGTCGTGGACTACTCGACCGGTGTGCGGAAGAAGATCGGCCTGGCCGCCGCGCTGCTCCACAACCCGGAAGTCCTCTTCCTCGACGAGCCCTTCGAAGGCGTCGACCCGGTCTCCGCGCAGACCATCCGCGGCGTGCTGGAGCGCTACACCCGCTCCGGTGCGACGGTCGTCTTCTCCAGCCATGTGATGGAGCTGGTGGAGTCGCTGTGCGACTGGGTCGCGGTGATGGCGCGCGGCAAGATCCGCGCACAGGGCGCGCTGGCCGACGTACGGGGTGACGCGCCGTCGCTGCAGGACGCCTTCCTGGAGCTGGTGGGCGCCCGCGCCCAGGGCTCCGGGGACAACCTCGACTGGCTCGGCGGCGGCGCCCGATGACGCTCGCCGATCCGCTCGACGCCAAGGGCCCGCTCGACGCCGCGGCGCCCGCTCCCCCGGCGGCCCCCACCGGCTCGCCGCTGCCCGTCTTCGTCCGGCTGAAGCTGTCGCTGATGCGCAACGGGCTGCGGCAGTCCGCGGGCCGCCGCGCCGCGTACATCACCTCGTTCGTCATCACCGTCCTCTTCGCCCTCCTCCAACTGCTCGGCCTGGTGCTGCTGCGCGGCCACGACGACGCGGACACGCTGGTCACCGTGCTCGCCGCGGTCCTCGCGCTCGGCTGGGCGGTGATGCCGCTCTTCTTCCCCAGCGGTGACGAGACCCTGGACCCCACCCGGCTGGTGATGCTGCCGCTGCGGCCCCGGCCGCTGATCGGCGCGCTGCTGGTGTCCTCCCTGATCGGCATCGGCCCGCTGTTCACGCTGACCCTCGTGGTGGGCTCGCTCATCGCCATCGCGCACGGGGCGGCCGCCGCGGGGGCCGCCGTCCTGGCGGGCGTGCTGACCGTGCTGACGTGCGTGGCGCTGGCGCGGGCCGTCGCGACCGCCAACACCCGGCTGCTGAGCAGCCGCAAGGGCCGCGATCTGGCACTGCTGAGCGGTCTGTTCGTGGCGATCGGCGCGCAGTTCGTGAACGTGGGCGTGCAGAAGCTGTCCGGCCAGGGCGGGCTGGCCGTGCTGCGGCCCGCCGCGGACGTCCTGCGCTGGGTGCCGCCCGCGACGGCGATCGACGCCGTGCAGGGCGTGAGCGAGGGCGCGTACGGGCTCGCCGCCGCCCAGTTCGCCCTGAGCGCGGTCGCGCTGGGGCTGCTGATGTGGTGGTGGTCGCGCAGCCTCACGCATCTGATGACCACGCCGGACAGCTCCACCATCCAGCCGGAGAAGCCGCGGCGGGGCGCCGAGGGGGCGGGCTCGTCCGCCGGCGCGCGCGGCCCGCTCGGGCGGCTGGTGCCCGCGGGGCGCAGCGGCACGGTCATGCTGCGCACCCTGCGGTACGCGGTACGGGACCCCAAGTCCAAGGCCAGCTGGGTCAGCTCGCTGGGTGTCGGCCTGCTGCTGCCCATCATCACCTCCATCCAGGGCAACGGCAGCATCTACTGGGCGTGCTGGGCCACCGGGATGCTGGGCATGCAGATGTACAACCAGTTCGGGCAGGACTCCTCCGCCTTCTGGATGGTCGCCCAGACCATCTCCTCCCCGCGTGACGCCTATCTGGAGCTGCGCGGGCGGGCCTTCGCGATCGCGCTGGTCGGACTGCCGTATGTGCTCCTGGCGGTGGTGGGCTCGGCCCTCTTCATGCACGACCTGCCCGCCGTCCCCGAAGCGCTCGGGCTCGCGTTCGGCCTGCTCGGCGGGTTGATGGCGACCGGCGCGCTGGCGTCGGCGCTGCTGCCGTACTCCATCCCGCAGGACAGCGCCAAGAACGTGGCCCCGGGGCAGGGCGGGCTCGCCTGGATGGGCCTCTTCGGCGGCATGATCGCGGGCGCCGTGCTGTGCGCGCCGCTGCTGGGCCTGACGATCTGGCTGCACACCAGCGGGGCGCACAGCCTGCTGTGGGTGCTGCTGCCGCTGGGCGTGGGGTACGGCGCGGCGATCGCGGAGGCCGGGCTGCGGCTGGCCGCGCCGCGGGTGGCGGGGCGGCTGCCGGAGATTCTGGCGGCGGTGAGCAAGGGCTGAGCCCTCGGCCATGACGTGCGCGACGTGCGGCGCGGGAGCGGGACTGGTCGGGTCCCGCTCCCGCGCCGCCCTTCTGGTGCCGTGTCCCGTACGGCGCTGTGTCCCGTACGGCGCCGTGTCCGGTACGGCGCCGTGTCCCGTACGGCGCTGTGTCCCGTACGGCGCTGTGTCCCGTACGGCCCCCGGCGGAACGTATCTGCGCGCCTAGTCCAGGTACTTGCTGTACACCCAGCCCCTGGTCCCGGGCTTGATGCCGGAGGTGGTCCGCTTGAGGATCTTTCCGTAGGACCAGCTCTTCGTGAATCCCCCCAGACCGCCGGTACGACAGAAATACCGGAAGGAGTCTCCCCGGTACAGCGTCCCTATCGCGCGGTACTTGCTTCCCGGTCCGGTGCGGAATCGGGCGCCACTCGTCGCCACCTTGAAATTGACGTCCGGTGAATTGAACCGGCATGCCGAGGACCCCACGGCGGACGCCGTGGGTGCCATCGCGACCGAGCCGCCCAGCATGAGCACTGCCGAGAGCACGACCATCGAGGCTTGATGTTTCAATTTCACGCGATCTCCCCCCGAGATCAGTGATTTCCTCACGTCCTGGCGTTAATGCGTGATGACGCGTGGCTGAGCGTAGCAGCAGCCAATCCGCAAGCGCCGTAGTGGTAGACGCCATTGGTGCCGCGAAGGTTGAATTCCGGATGGGAATACCTTCATCCGCACCGGCGCACGCCCCGGATCCGGCCATCCACCGCCTTCGCGGCGGGATCCACCGGCCGCGCCCCGTCCTCCCCCATCGCCCCGCCACTTCCACACACTCGCGCTCAGGCCGTCACAGTACGCACACAGTTGACGACCCGGATGCCGAATTCCAGCCCCTAGGATCGTCGATCGGGGAAGGATCGGGCAGGGAGATCGACTTGCTGAACAAGACAACGTGGCTGCGCGTCGCTACGCCCGTTGCCATACTGGCCCTGGCCCTCACGGCCTGCGGATCCGATGAGAAAAAGAGTCATACGTCCACGTCCCATAAGGACAAGCCCCATTCCCGCTTCAACGGGGCGCACAAGAACGGCGCGCGCGGTGCGAGCGCGGCGGCGAAGGCCGTACTGAAACCGGGGCAGTCCGCGTGGCGGGCATTCAAGGAGGACACCGGCGTCAAGCCGTATTACTCGATCACTGCGCAGCGGATCGACGTCGGAACCGCCGCCGACGCCAAGACCCTGGTCTCCGATCCGAAGGACGCCGAGGGCAAGGTCCCCGCGACCGGCTATGTGACGTACCGGCATCTGACCGGTGGCGCCGTCAAGGAATGGCCGCGGGTCGGCGACTACGCGGATGTGTACGCGGACGGGCGGCGCGGCACGAAGGTCATCGGCGATGACACGCCGAAGGGGTGCGCCGACTCGGACGCCATCAAGAACTGGAAGAACGGCCAGAGCTACACCCTCTGCACCACCTTCCTCATCCCGGCGGACGCGAAGCGGCTGGAGATCGCCTGGACCGAGATCGGCGGCAAGCCGTTCGTCTGGAAGTTCCCCGCGCGCCGCTGATGCCGGGCCCCCTAGGGGGGCCCGGGCTGTGCGGGGAGGTTGGCGGCGAGGAACGGCTCCACCACGCGGCGCCAGGCTTCCGGCTGGTCGTAGTGGACGAGGTGGCCCGCGTCGGCCACCTCCGCGTACTCACCGCGGGGCAGGACACGGACCATCTCCTGGGCCTCGGCGCGGCCCAGCTCGCCGTCCAGGCCACGGACGACCAGGGTGGGGCACTCCACCAGGGCCAGCTCCTCCCAGTGGGCGTCATGGGCCCAGCCCGCCCGCGCCTTCAGCATCTGGCGGCGGGAGAAGACGGGCCGCCAGCCGTCCGAACGCTCGGCCATGACCTCGGCGAAGAAGTCGCCCCGGGCGGGGTTCGGACGCTCCAGCGACGGATCGTCCTCGCCGAACCACCTGCGGACGTCCGCGAGGGTCGCGAAGGGCACCGGCCAGGACCGGAACCAGTCGGTCCATTCGCGCTGCGAGGCGCCGCCGAGGGCCGAGGCCCGCATATCGCAGATGACCAGGGCCCGGACCAAGTCGGGGCGCCGGGCGGCGAGCTGCCAGGCCGTCAGGGCGCCCATGGAGTGGCCGATGAGGGCCACCGGCCCCAGCCCGAGCTGCTCGACGGCCGCCTCGGCGTCGTCCACGTACGTGCCGCGGTCGAACGGCCCGTCGGCGGGCTTCTCGCTGCGGCCGTGCCCGCGCTGGTCGAGGGCGACGGCCCGGTGCCGGGTGGCGAGCCAGCGGGCGGTCCGCGCCCAGTGCGCGGCGCGGCCCATCAGCCCGTGGAGCAGCAGCACCCCGGGGCCGCCGCGCGCTCCCGCGCGGCCTCCGGCCTTGGGCGGATCCGTGAACTCCCAGGCCGCGAGCCGCACCCCACCGGCTCCGGTCACGTCGATGCGTCGCACCATGTCGTCTGGCACCTCCATCCCTCTCCCGACCAACCCCGACCACCCCACAGTATCGAACCTGTATTCGAACGCACGGCAAGTGCCAGGCAACACCCCTCATTCGAGTGACCACGCTCAAGGATTGGTCGCCTCCGCCGAGGGGAGACAGCTAGCGGGAGGCGGACTACTCGGGGAAGGAAGTCCGCGGGGGCCGACCCTGGGAGCTCGGGGCTCCGGGTCGCTACGGCCCCGGGTCGTAACGGCCGCGTTCGCGCGGCCCGCACGGTCCGGGGCCCACCGGGGGGACATGGGGAAGCGGGGCCCCGGCGCCTCACGGCACCGGGGCCCTCACGTTCGAACGCCCGCTCGGCATCACTGCCGCTCGCCGGGCCCATAGGAGCCCCCTCCCCTGACTGCGAGCACGCTCGTGCATATGCGTCAGCGACAGGGTTGCACGGGTCGCCCGCGATCGCTCGATTTCCCCGAACTCCGGTGCCACCAAAACGCGTCACCGCAGGTAGGGACGTCGAACGCCGAGGGGCCTATGCCGGGGGCTTCTGCACCGCGCGGCGGGTCAGGGCAGACGCGGCAGCGGTCTGCGGGCGCGAGGAGGGGAAGGGAGGGGGAGAGGAGGGGCCCGGTGGAGTCGGGGCCCTGTCCCAAGATCTAGCGCTTGGCCACGAAGACGTGGGAGGCGATGTCCGCCTCCAGCTCGGCCGCCTCGCCGCTGCTGCCGACCAGGACGCCGCCCGGGGACTCCGTCACGCTCACCACGGAGCCCGGCTGCACCCCGGCCCTGCGCAGCGTGTACATCAGCTGGGCGTCCATCTGGATCGGCTCGCCGATGCGGCGCACGACCACCGTCTTGCCCTCGGTGCCGGGCGCCAGCTCGCGCAGGCTCACCATGCTGTCGTCGAGGAACGGGTCGACCTCGCCCTTCTCGCCCAGCTCGTCCAGGCCCGGGATCGGGTTGCCGTACGGCGACTCGGTGGGGTGGCGCAGCAGCTCCAGCACGCGGCGCTCGACCGCCTCGCTCATCACGTGCTCCCAGCGGCACGCCTCCGCGTGGACCTGCTCCCACTCCAGGCCGATCACGTCGACGAGCAGGCATTCGGCGAGCCGGTGCTTGCGCATCACGCGAGTGGCCAAGCGGCGGCCCTCCTCCGTCAGCTCCAGGTGACGGTCGCCCGCGACCGTCACCAGTCCGTCGCGCTCCATGCGCGCCACCGTCTGGCTGACGGTGGGGCCGCTCTGATCGAGCCGCTCCGCGATTCGGGCGCGCATGGGGACCACGCCCTCCTCCTCGAGTTCGAGGATGGTGCGGAGATACATCTCCGTGGTGTCGATCAGTCCGGACATGCGTGCCCCTTGATGTGTCGTGCGGTGGCCCTGAACCCAATTCTGACGCATCCCACCGACAAGAGAGCCCGATCGGCCACTGCCGCAGCGCTGGGTGGAGGCGGTATTGACAGCGTGATGATCCACAACGCAACGTGATCCGCGCCACGGGGATGTGGACCCAAGTTAACACCGACACGAAGGGCCTCGGCGATGAGCCAGAGCAAGCCGGCAGGGCGCTTTTTCGACGCCGCGATCGGGCTTCTGCGCAGGGTGCGGGACGAGGAATCCGAACGCATCGCCGCGGCGGGCGGCCTGATCGCCGACACGGTCACCGGCGGCGGCCGGCTCTTCGTCTTCGGCGCCGGCCACTCCTCCCTGCCCGCCCAGGACGTCGTCTACCGCGCGGGCGGCCTGGCCCTGATGAACCTGCTCCCGGTGCCGGGAGTGGTCGGCGTGGACGTCGTGCCCGCCACCCTGGGGAGCGCGCTGGAGGGGGTCGAGGGGCTGGCCACGGCCGTCCTGGAGACCGGTCCGCTGCGCTCCGGGGACCTGCTGTTCGTCATCTCGCTGTCCGGCCGGAACACGCTGCCGGTGGAGATGGCGACGGGCGCGCGGGAGCGCGGGGCGACGGTGATCGGCGTGACGTCCGTGGCGTACGCGACGGCGACCACGTCCCGTAGCGCGTCGGGCACCTTCCTCAAGGACCACTGCGACCTGGTCCTCGACAGCAAGATCGCGGTCGGTGACGCGGAGGTCACGGCGGAGGGCGTGGGAGCGCCGTTCGCCCCCGCGTCGACCGTGGTGACGAGCGCGCTGATGCAGGCCGTGGTGGCGGCGGGGGTGGAGGAGCTGGTGGCCCGCGGCGTACGGCCGCCGCTGCTGCGGTCGGGCAACGTGGACGGGGGCCACGAGTGGAACCGCCAGGTGATGGCGGACTACGGCGACCGGATCTTCTACCGGCGGTAGAAGATCACTTGCCCTGGGCGAGGTCCACCGCGGCCGCGACCCGGGCCGCCACGTCCTCCGCGTACGCCGTGTCCGCACGGTCGAAGGGGCGGCGGGCCGGGCCGCGCAGCAGGGTGAGCACGCCCAGGGTGCGGCCTCGGCTGCGCAGCACCGCGCACAGGGCGTGCACCGAGCCCTCCGGCCACTTGCGGGCCGCCGCCCACCGCGCCGCCGCCGCCTCGTCCGCACGCGTCGCACTCGCCCGCACCGAACCGCAGCGCTCGGCCGCCTGGAGCGCCGGGTGGCCCTCCAGATAGGCCACCGGGATGCCGCCCGGGGCGATCGGGGAGCACGGGCCCGCGGCACCGCCCGGCGTGGCCGCCGCCCGCACGAGACGCATCCGCTCGCCCCCGCCGGACCCCAGCGCCCCCGGCGGCACCGGCTCCGGGCGGTCCAGGACCAGGTCGATCAGGGCGTCGTCGGCGAAGCCCACGAGCGCGAAGTCCAGGTGGACCGCGGCGGCCTCCATCGGGTCCTCGCACTCGGCCGCCGCCCGCGCCGCCCGGTGCAGCTGGTTGCCGCGGAAGCGCAGCCGCGTGCTCTCCTGCTCGTGCTCCTTCGGCTCCGTCACGTCCTGGAAGATCCAGGCCACCCCGAGCGGCACCGGCTCCTCGGTGAGCGGCGAGGCCAGCCGCAGGAAGCCGCTGCGCCAGCAGCGGCGCGCCGGGGGCGCGTCCTGCGGGGACTCGCCGGCCGCCTCGCGCAGCGTCACCCACAGTTCGGTGGGCGCCGGGGGCGCGCCCTCGGCGAGGACGTGCTGGAGGGCGTTCTCGGCCTCCTCCACGCCCTGTTCGAGGAACTCGCCCAGCGGCCGCCCGAGCGCGGCGGTACGGCCCGTCCGCAGGGCGGCCGCCGCGTTGCCGTTGAGGACGGCCACCCGCAGATCGGCGTCGACGAGGACGACGCACCAGGACGCGTCCGCCAGCAGCGCTTCGCTCAGCGCGATCGACCGCTCCAGGTCCAGCTGGGCGTGCACCTCGCTGAACGCGCAGTACACCCCGGCCGGGCGGCCGTCCGCGCCCGGCACCGCGGACGACTGGGCACGGACCAGGACCCGGCCGCCGTCCTTGGTCAGCAGGGCGAACTCGTGCACCCGGCGCACGGTGGCGTCCAGGACCTCCATCAGCCGCGCCTCGACGTCCCGCGCGTCCTCCGTGCGGACCGCCCACCCCGCCAACCCCTTGCGCCCCACGGCCTCGGCCGCCGGCCAGCCGAGGATGCGCTCGGCCTCGCGGTTCCAGTGGGTGACGGTGCCGTCGGCGTCGAACGCGCACAGTGCGGCGTCCATGCCGTCCAGCAGCGCGGCGAGCAGGTCGGAGTCGTCCCGGCCGGGGCCGGCCGCGGGCACGGGCGCGGCCGCGGCCCCCGGCTGCGCCGGGACGGGACGGGCGGGACGCGCGGGTTCGGAGCGCTGCGGAGCGGTCACCGGACACCCCCTGCGGGACGTGGTGGACGTGGCTGCCTGTGGTGGTGCACGTCGGAACATTGAACTCGAACGTGACGCGCACCACACCGGATTCCGCGAAATCGTTGCCTCCCGGAAATTCGCTTGTGTGCGTCGCGAGGCCGTTCCTAAGGTGTTGAGCACACGAGAAGGGAGGTGGTTCGGCAGATGTATCAAATCCGGACGCGTGAGGTGACTGCGGGCTAGCGGTCCGTCGTCGCGCTCAGCGCATTCGCCGGACCGGCGTACGAAGGATGTACGCAGCCGGCCAATCCCAAGCAGTCACCCGACCCGCGGGTCGCCGGTACGTCCGACCGGCCCCCAGGCGCCCTCACCGGCGCCAGGGGACAGACCCGCGGGTCGTCTGCGTTCCTGGCGCAACGGCCCCGGCGCGCCCCCTCACCGGGGGACAGACGCCAGACCCGCAGGTCGTCTGCGTTCCTGGCGCAACGGCCCCGGCGCGCCCCCTCACCGGGGGACAGACGCCAGACCCGCGGGTCGTCTGCGTTCCTGAGGCAACGGCCCCGGCGCGCCCCCTCACCGGGGACAGACGCCAGACCCGCGGGTCGTCTGCGCTTCAGCCCGCCTTACCACGCCTCCGCCGCCTCACGGGGACAGGCGCTCGATCCGCCAGCCCTCCCCGTCCGGCGTCCGCACATACCGCAGCCGGTCGTGCAGCCGGTTCTCCCGGCCCTGCCAGAACTCCACCGCCTCCGGCACCACCCGGAACCCGCCCCACTCCGGCGGCACCGGCACCTGCTCGCCCGGTGGATAGCGGTCCGCCAGCTCCGCGTACGCCCGGTCCAGCTCCTCCCGCGCACCGACCACCGAGGACTGCGCGCTGGCCCACGCGCCCAGCTGCGAGCCGTGCGGGCGGGTCCGGAAGTACGCGGCCGTCTCGTCCCGCCCGGTGCGGTGCGCGACGCCCGTCACGATCACCTGGCGGGCGATCGGATGCCAGGGGAAGAGCAGCGAGACGTGCGGGTTCTCGGCCAGTTCGCGGCCTTTGCGCGACCCGTAGTTGGTGTAGAAGACGAAGCCGCGCTCGTCGAAGCTCTTCATCAGGACCGTACGGGAGCTGGGGCGTCCGTCCGCGTCCGCCGTGCCGACGACCATCGCGTTCGGCTCGTACAGCCCGCTGCCCACCGCCTCCTGGAACCACCGGGTGAACTGCTGGAACGGGGTGCCCCCGAGGGCCGTCTCGTCGATGCCCGCCGCGCGGTAGTGCTCGCGCATGGCGGCCGGGTCGTATGTGCGCGCGGAGTAAGCCGAGGGGGAAGCCGGGGGCTCCGGGTCAACATGAGGCACGCGCATATCTTGCAACATCATCGGTCCACCGCACGGGCTGACCCGAAAGAGCGATGCCCCCTCTCCCCCGCGCCGGGGATCCGTAACCCTCCGCCCGCCGCACAAGCGGTGTGCCACTTCTCACGCGCCCCTGTGACTGGCGCGTCCACCGCGCCGTGGCCGACCATGCGCCTGTCAGCGCGGTGCCCCGGCGCCGGTTTTCGCCCCTGTTGGGTGACCACCGCACGGACGGGGCACACCACCGGGTACCCGGTACGGACCGCGAGCCGTCGGCCGCGGAGCCGTCCGGGGCCGGACGACCCCGATGGCACCGTTCTCCGCCCCACTGACGTTTCATCCGCACCAGCCGTATCCCCGCACCGTTGTTCGTTCCGTAGCCACCCGTCGCCTACACCATGAGGAGCCGCCCGATGTCGGACTTCGTACCCGGACTCGAGGGAGTCGTCGCGTTCGAGACGGAGATCGCCGAACCCGACAAGGAGGGCGGCGCGCTCCGCTACCGCGGCGTCGACATCGAGGACCTGGTGGGCCACGTGTCCTTCGGGAACGTCTGGGGCCTGCTGGTCGACGGCGCCTTCAATCCCGGGCTGCCCGCCGCCGAGCCCTTCCCCATCCCGGTGCACTCCGGCGACGTCCGGGTCGACGTGCAGTCCGCGCTGGCCATGCTCGCGCCCGTCTGGGGCCTCAAACCGCTCCTCGACATCGACGAGGCCCAGGCCCGCGAGGACCTCGCCCGCGCGGCGGTCATGGCGCTGTCGTACGTCGCCCAGTCGGCGCGCGGTCAGGGTGTCCCGATGGTGCCGCAGCGGGAGATCGACAAGGCCGAGACCATCGTCGAACGCTTCATGCGCCGCTGGCGCGGCGAGCCCGACCCCAAGCACGTCGCCGCCGTCGACGCGTACTGGACCTCCGCGGCCGAGCACGGCATGAACGCCTCCACGTTCACCGCCCGCGTCATCGCCTCCACCGGCGCCGACGTCGCCGCCGCGCTCTCCGGCGCGGTCGGGGCCATGTCCGGGCCGCTGCACGGCGGCGCGCCCTCCCGGGTGCTCGGGATGATCGAGGAGATCGAGCGCACCGGCGACGCCACGGCGTACGTGAAGAGGGCGCTCGACCGGGGCGAGCGGCTGATGGGCTTCGGGCACCGGGTCTACCGCGCCGAGGACCCGCGGGCGCGGGTGCTGCGGCGTACCGCCAAGGAGCTGGGCGCGCCGCGCTACGAGGTCGCGGAGGCGCTGGAGCGGGCCGCGCTGGAGGAGCTGCACAACCGGCGGCCGGACCGGGTGCTGGCCACGAACGTCGAGTTCTGGGCGGCGATCACGCTGGACTTCGCGGAGGTCCCGGCGCCCATGTTCACGTCGATGTTCACGTGCGCGCGGACGGCCGGGTGGAGCGCGCACATCCTGGAGCAGAAGCGGACCGGCCGCCTCGTCCGCCCCTCGGCGCGGTACGTCGGCCCTGGCACCCGCGGCCCGCAGGAGATCGACGGGTACGGGGACATCTCGCGATAGCGGTAGCGGCAGCGTAGGGGCCGCCCATGGGCCCCTACCCCTCGCGGGCCGCGCCCAGCGCCTCGTCCAGGATGCGCGACCACTGCGCCACCACCCGCTCCCGGCGCGCGCTGTCGTCCGTCAGCAGATTGGCCAGGCCCAGGCCGCGGGCCATGTCGAGCAGCCCCTGCACGGCCTCCCGCACCCCCGGGACCGTCTCGTCGGCGCCCAGCAGCTCCACCGCCATGCGGTGGGTCTCGCGGCCGATACGGGTCTCCAGGACGGTCACCCGGGCGCCCAGCTGGGGTTCGTACGACGCGGCGACCCACAGCTGGAGCGCGGCCCGGAACAGCGGGCCGGTGTACAGGTCGACGAGTGCCGCGACGACCGCGCGCGTACGGGCCGTGCCCTCGCCCGCCGGGGCGAGGGCACGCAGCTCCGCCGAACGCTGCTCCGCGACCTGTTCGACCGCGGCGGTGAACAGGTCCTCCCGGGTCGGGAAGTGATGCTGGGCCGCGCCCCGGGACACCCCGGCCCGCTCCGCGACCACCGACACCGTCGATCCGGCCCAGCCGTGCTCGGCCAGGCACGCCACGGCGGCCTCCAGCAGCCGCTGCCGGGTCGCGCGGCTGCGGTCCTGCTTGGGGTCACGCGTACGCGAGGACGTACCGCGACTCACCGACCGGCCTCCGTCGCCCCGGCCTCCGTCGCCCACACCGGATCACGCCGCTCCCGGAACGCCGCCATGCCCTCCCGCGCCTCCGCCGACGCGAACAGCCGCGCCGACAGCTCCGCCAGCGCCTCCCCGTCCCGGTCGAACGCGCGCCGCACCTCGGCCGTCACCAGCCGCTTGGACTCCGCCAGGCCCTGCGGGGAGCCCCGGCGCAGACCGTCCAGCACCGGCGCCAGCGCCCCGTCCGCGTCCCCCTCCGGGTCCGCCACCGTCACCAGCCCGATCCGGGCCGCCTCAGCGGCGTCGAACCGTTCCCCCGTGAGGTAGTACCGGGCCGCCGCGCGGGCGTCCAGGCGGGGCAGCAGCGGCATCGATATGACGGCCGGGGCCAGGCCGAGCCGCGCCTCGGTGAACGCGAAGCTCGCGCCGCGCCCCGCCACCGAGATGTCGCACGCCCCGAGCAGCCCCAGTCCACCGGCCCGCACATGCCCGGTGACCCGCGCGACCACCGGCTTGGGCAGCTCCACGATGGCGCGCAACAGCTCGACCAGCCCCAGCGCGCCCGAAGCGGCCGGGGGCTCGCGCAGGTCCGCGCCCGCGCAGAACGTGGTGCCGGTGTGCGTGAGCAGCACCGCCCGGACCTCCGGATCGGCCCCGGCCGCCGCCAGCCCGGCCCGCAGCTCGGCGACCAGGCGGGCGGAGAGCGCGTTGCGGTTGTGCGGCGAGTCGAGGGTGAGCACCCGGACGCCCCGGTCGCCGGACGAGCGCACCAGAGGCACAGCGGCCTTGGGGTCGGTCATGGGCGGGTCGAACTCCTTTCCCTGGCGCGCAGTTCGCGCCGCAGAATCTTTCCGGCGGCCGAGCGCGGCACGCTGTCGGTGAACTCCACGCGCCGCACCTTCTTGTACGGGGCCACCCGCCCGGCAACGTAACGGATCAGCTCCTGCTCCGAGATCCGGGCACCGGGCCCGCGCACCACGTACGCCTTCGGGATCTCGTTGCCGTCACCGTCCATCACCCCGATCACGGCGGCGTCGGCGACGGCCTCGTGCGCGATCAGCACGGCCTCCAGATCGGCCGGGGCGACCTGGTAGCCCTTGTACTTGATCAGCTCCTTCGCCCGGTCCACCACGAACAGCCAGCCGTCCGCGTCCACATGGCCGACATCGCCGGTGTGCAGCCAGCCGTCCGCGTCGACGATGGCCTCCGTGTCGGCGGGCCGCCCCAGGTAGCCCTTCATCACCTGCGGGCCCCGGATCAGGATCTCCCCGTCCTCCCCCGTCGCCACGTCCCGGCCGCCGTCGACGCCACCGTCCAGGCCGACGACGCGCATCTCGGTGTTCGGCAGCAGCTTCCCCACCGTCCCCGGCGGAACGCCCTCCGCCTCCCGGGGCACCAGATGGCAGCAGGGTGACAGCTCCGTCATCCCGAACCCCTGCAGCAGCGGCGGTACGCCGAGCCGCCGAGCGCACGCCTCCGCCAGCCGCGCGTCCAGCGGCGCCGCCGCGCTCAGCACGTACCGCACCGACGACAGGTCGTGCTCCGCCACCGCCGGATGCTTGGCGAGCGCCAGGACGATCGGCGGCGCCACGTACAGCGCCTGCGCCTCGTACCGCTCGATCGCGGTCAGGAACCGGTCCAGATCGAAGCGCGGCAGCACGATCACCGTGGCACCGGCCCGCAGCGGGGCGTTCATGAGCGCCGTCAGCCCGTACGCGTGGAAGAACGGCAGCACCGCGAGCACCCGTTCGCCCGGCCGCGCCGGGACCAGCGCCTCGACCTGCGCCAGATTGGTCGCGACGCTGCGGTGGGTCAGCATCACGCCCTTCGGGCTGCCCGTCGTCCCCGACGAGTACGGCAGCACCGCCACGTCCTCCGCCGGGTCGATCTCCACCACCGGCTCCGGCGCCGTGCCGTGCAGCATGTCGCGCAGCGAACGATGCCCGCTCGCCTCGTCGCATACGAAGATCTCCCGCACCCCGCCCGCCTGCTCCGCCGCCTGCCGCGCCACCCTCAGCAGCGGCGACACCGTCACGATCCACGTCGCCGCCGCGTCCCGCAGCTGCTGGGCGAACTCCCCGGCCGTGGCCAGCGCATGCACCGTCGTGACCGCCGCGCCGGTGCGCGTCACCCCGTAGAACGCCATCGGGAACATCAGCGAGTTGGGGCTGTGCAGCGCCACCACCTCGCCCTTGTGCACCCCCGCCGCCGCCAGCTCCGCGGCGATCCGGCGCGCGGCGTGATCCAGCGCCGCGTAGCCGACGCGCTCCCCCGTCACCCCGTCGATGAGCGCCGTACGGTCCCCGAACTCCTTCGCCGCGCGGCCCAGCACCGCGTCGTGAATGGGCAGATCGATGGGCGTAACATCGGGAAACTCGCTGCGCAGCACCATGGCCGCTCCCCTCGGGTCGCTGTGCCTGCCTGTTGCCTTCCCGTCCGTACTGCCCCGGTCGCCCGATCAGTACGACTTGGGCAGCCCCAGCGTCTGGTGCGACACGAAGTTGAGGATCATCTCCCGGCTGACCGGCGCGATCCGCGCCACCCGCGCCGCCGTGATCAGCCTCGCCAGCCCGTACTCCTCCGTCAGGCCGTTCCCGCCCAGCGTGTGCACCGCCTGGTCCACCGCCTTCACGGCCGCCTCCCCGGCCGCGTACTTCGCCATGTTGGCCGCCTCCCCCGCGGCCGCGTCCTCCCCCGCGTCGTACAGGTACGCCGCCTTCGCCATCATCAGCCGGGCCAGCTCCACCTCGATGTGCGCCTGCGCGAGGGGGTGCGCGATCGACTGGTGCGCGCCGATCGGCTCCTTCCACACCTGGCGGGTGCGCGCGTAGTCCACGGCCTTCGCCAGGGCGTGCCGGCCCATCCCCAGCGCGAACGCCGCCGTCATGATGCGCTCCGGGTTCAGCCCCGCGAACAGCTGCGCCAGCCCCGCGTCCTCGTCCCCCACCAGCGCGTCCGACGGCAGCCGTACGTCGTCCAGCACCACCTCGAACTGCTTCTCGTCCGCGGCCAGTTCCATGGGGATGTGGTGGTACGCGAAGCCGGGGGTTCCGCGCGGGACGACGAACAGGCAGGGCTTGAGCTTCCCGGTCCGCGCGTCCTCCGTGCGGCCCACGATCAGGGTCGCGTCGGCGATGTCCACGCCCGAGATGAAGACCTTGCGGCCGGTCAGCACCCAGTCCGTGCCGTCGCGGCGGGCGGTGGTGGTGATGCGGTGCGAGTTCGATCCGGCGTCCGGTTCGGTGATGCCGAACGCCATCGTCACGGTGCCGTCCGCCAGCCCTGGCAGCCAGCGCGACTTCTGCGCCTCCGTGCCGTACCGGGCGATCACCGTGCCGCAGATGGCGGGCGACACGACCAGCATGAGCAGCGGGCAGCCGGCCGCGCCCAGCTCTTCGAGCACGATGGACAGTTCGGCGATGCCGCGCCCGCCGCCGCCGTACGCCTCGGGGAGGTTGACGCCGAGATAGCCGAGCTTGCCCGCCGCGGCCCAGAGGCCGGGGGTGGCGGTGTCGTGGTGGTCCCTGCCGAAGGCGGCCACGGCGGTGCGGAGGTCGGCCTGCTCCGGGGTGTCGATGGGGGTGTGCGCCTGGGTCATGTGCGGCTCCGTCCGGTGTACGGGTTGCTTGGCGCTGTCCGGGGTGGGTCGGGCTGTGCGGGCTCCTCCGCCGTGACGACGGCGAGCAGTGCCCCGACCTCGACCTGACGGCCCTGGGCGACGTGCAGCGCGGTCAGCACCCCGTCGGCGGGCGAGACGACGCGGTGCTCCATCTTCATCGCCTCCAGCCACAGCAGCGGCTGTCCCGCCTCCACGTGGTCGCCCACGGCGACGCGGGCGATCCGCACCACCGTGCCGGGCATGGGCGCCAGCAGGGAACCGGGCGCGGTGCGGGCGGTGGGGTCGGGGAAGCGGGAGACGGGGGTGAGGGTGTGCGACCCGAGGGGCGAGTCGACATATATGCGGTCGTCGTGGATCGAAACGTCGAACGCGCGGCGGATTCCGTCGGCTTCGAGGACCACGTGGTGCGGGGTCGCCCGCAGCAGGGCGAGGTCCGGGAAGCCCTCGGCGAGGAGGCCGTCGCGGGTGAGCCGGTAGCGGACCTCGTGCTCGGTGCCGTCCGGTGCGCGGTAGGTCTTGATCTGCGGCTGGGAGGGCACGTTGCGCCAGCCGCCGAGGCGGCCCGCCACGGTCGCGGGCCGGTCCGACGCGTCGGCCAGCGCGGCGGCGAGGGCGGCCAGGGCGATGCCGTCCGCGTCGGCCCCGGTGAGGTCGTCCAGGTGGCGCATCAGGAAGCCGGTGTCCATGCGCCCGGCCTCGAACTCCGGGTGCCGCAGGGCCCGTACCAGCAGGTCGCGGTTGGTGGCCGGGCCGTGGATCCGGGCGCGCTCCAGCCCGTGGGCCAGCCGCCGCAGCGCCTCGGCGCGGGTGGGCGCCCAGGCGACGACCTTGGCCAGCAGGGGGTCGTAGTGGACTCCGATCACGTCGCCGTCCGCGATGCCGGAGTCGACGCGCAGCCCCGGCCCCGCCTGCCCCGGCCCGTCCGCGGACCGCCACGCCGGAACCGCGTGGCCGCGCAGCCCCGGCCCCGCCTGCCCCGGCCCGTCCGCGGACCGCCACGCCGGGACCGCATGGCCGCGCAGCCCCGTGATGTCGAGCCGCCGCATCACGCCCGCCTGCGGCTGCCACCCCCGGCCCGGGTCCTCCGCGTACAGCCGCGCCTCGACCGCGTGGCCGCGCGGGGACGGGGGCTCGGGGTCCAGCGGCCGCCCCTCCGCCACCCGCAGTTGCAGGGCCACCAGGTCCAGCCGCCCGTACACCTCCTCCGTCACCGGGTGCTCGACCTGGAGGCGGGTGTTCATCTCCAGGAAGTACGCGCGTCCCGCCGACGAGACCAGGAACTCGACGGTGCCCGCGCCCTCGTACCCGATGGTCCGGGCGGCGTTCACGGCCGATTCCTCCAGCAGGCGGCGCAGTTCGTCGTCGAGGCCCGGTGCCGGGGCCTCTTCGATGACCTTCTGGTGGCGGCGCTGGAGGGAGCAGTCGCGGGTGCCGAGGGACCAGACGGTGCCGTGGGTGTCGGCCAGCACCTGGACCTCGACGTGGCGGGCGCCCTCGACGTACGGCTCGACGAACACCTCGCCGTCCCCGAAGGCGGCCGCCGCCTCCGCGCGGGCGGAGGTCAGTTCGGCGGGGAGCGCGGCCAGGTCGCGGACGACGCGCATGCCACGGCCGCCGCCGCCCGCCGCCGCCTTGATGAGCAGGGGCAGGTCGCCGTCGGTGACCCGGGCGGGGTCGAGGGAGTCGAGGAGGGGGACGCCCGCCTCGCGCAGGAGCCGTTTGGCGCGGGTCTTGGAGGCCATGGCCTCCATCGCCTCCGGCGGCGGCCCCACCCAGCGGAGCCCGGCGTCGCGGACGGCG
Organism: Streptomyces sp. NPDC019937; assembly: GCF_040631655.1. Taxonomy (NCBI): domain Bacteria; kingdom Bacillati; phylum Actinomycetota; class Actinomycetes; order Kitasatosporales; family Streptomycetaceae; genus Streptomyces; species Streptomyces sp. NPDC019937. The sequence continues at coordinate 22,613 of NZ_JBEYAL010000007.1, read as the reverse complement.
CGCGCGAAGGCGGGGTCCTCGGAGAGGAAGCCGTAGCCGGGGTGGACGGCGTCGGCGCCCGCCGCCAGGGCGGCCTTGGTCAGCAGGTCGCCGCGCAGATACGTGTCGGCGGGGGCGTCGCCCGGCAGTCGTACGGCGGCGTCGGCCTCCCGTACGTGCGGGGCGCCGGCGTCCGCGTCGGAGTGGACGGCGACCGTGGCGATGCCGAGTTCACGGCAGGTGCGGATGACGCGGCGGGCGATTTCGCCACGGTTGGCGATGAGGAGAGATCGGATCACGGACATCACGGCGGGGTTTTTCCTCACATCCGGAAGACGCCGAAGCCACCGCGCGCCCCCTCGACGGGCGCGGTGTGGAGGGCGGAGAGGCAGAGGCCGAGAACGGTGCGGGTGTCGCGCGGGTCGATGACGCCGTCGTCGTACAGCCGCCCGGAGAGGAACAGCGGCAGCGACTCGGACTCGATCTGCTGCTCCACCATGGCGCGCAGGGCGGCGTCGCCGTCCTCGTCGTACGGCTGCCCCTTGGCGGCGGCGGACTGGCGGGCCACGATCGAGAGCACCCCGGCGAGCTGCTGCGGGCCCATGACGGCGGACTTGGCGCTGGGCCAGGCGAACAGGAAGCGCGGGTCGTAGGCGCGGCCGCACATGCCGTAGTGGCCCGCGCCGTAGGAGGCGCCGATGAGGACGGAGAGGTGGGGGACGCGGGAGTTGGAGACCGCGTTGATCATCATGGCGCCGTGCTTGATGATCCCGCCCTGTTCGTAGGCGCGGCCGACCATGTAGCCGGTGGTGTTGTGGAGGAAGAGGAGGGGGATGTCGCGCTGGTTGGCGAGCTGGATGAACTGCGCGGCCTTCTGCGACTCCTCGCTGAACAGCACGCCCTGGGCGTTGGCGAGCACCCCGACCGGATAGCCGTGGAGGGTGGCCCAGCCGGTCGCGAGGCTGGCCCCGTACAGCGGCTTGAACTCGTCGAAGTCGGAGCCGTCGACGATGCGGGCGATGACCTCGCGGGGGTCGAACGGGACCTTGAGGTCGCCGGGCACGATCCCGAGGAGTTCGTCCGCGTCGTACTTCGGCGGTTCGGCCGGTCCCGGGTCGGGGTGGGCCTTGCGCCAGTTGAGGCGGGCGACGACGCGGCGCGCCTGGTGGAGGGCGTCGGGCTCGTCGGTGGCGAAGTAGTCGGCGAGCCCGGAGGTGCGGGCGTGCATGTCGGCGCCGCCGAGCGATTCGTCGTCGCTCTCCTCGCCGGTCGCCATCTTGACCAGCGGCGGGCCGCCGAGGAAGACCTTGGACCGCTCCTTGACCATGATCACGTGGTCGGACATCCCCGGGATGTACGCGCCCCCGGCGGTGGAGTTGCCGAAAACCACGGCGATGGTCGGGATTCCGTCGGCGGACAGGCGCGTGAGGTCGCGGAACATGGCCCCGCCGGGGATGAAGATCTCCTTCTGGGAGGGCAGATCAGCACCACCGGACTCCACCAGACTCACGACCGGGAGCCGGTTCGCCCGCGCGATCTCATGGGCGCGCAGCGACTTCTTCAGCGTCCACGGATTGCTGGCGCCGCCCCGCACGGTGGGGTCGTTGGCGCTGATCAGGCACTCCACGCCGGAGATCACGCCGATGCCGGTGACGACGGACGCCCCGACCGGATAGTCGCTGCCCCAGGCGGCGAGCGGCGACAGCTCCAGGAACGGCGTATCGGGGTCCAGGAGGAGTTCGATCCGCTCCCGGACGAGCAGCTTGCCGCGCTTGCGGTGCCGCTCGACGTACTTCTCGCCGCCGCCCGCGAGCGCCTGGGCGTGCGCGGCCTCCAGTTCGGCCAGCTTGTCGAGCATCGCCTCGCGATGGGCCGTGTAGTCGGCGCCTGCGGGGTCGAGCGCGGACGCGAGCACGGTCACAGGAGAACCTCCGGTATGTCGAGGTGGCGCGAGCGCAGCCATTCGCCGACGGCCTTGGCCTGCGGGTCGAAGCGGGCCTGCGCGGCGACGCCCTCGCCGAGCAGGCCGTCGACGGTGAAGTTGAGGGCGCGCAGACGCGGGAGTTGATGGCGGGTGATGGGCAGTGCGGCGGTCTCCGGGAGGAGTTCGCGGAGCCGGTCGGTGGTGAGGGTGTGGACCAGCCAGCGCCAGGCGTCGTCGGTGCGCACCCAGACGCCGATGTTGGCGCTGCCGCCCTTGTCGCCACTGCGGGCCCCGGCGACCAGGCCGAGCGGGGCGCGGCGGGTGGGGCCTTGTAGGGGCGGCGGCAGCGGGGATTCGGCGGCGGGCGCGAGGTGCCCCGGGTCCAGTGCGCGGCGGGTGGGGCCTTGTAGGGGCGGCGGCAGCGGGGGTCCGTCGGCGGGCGCGAGGTGCCCAGGGTCCAGTGCGCGGCGGGTGGGGCCTTGTAGGGGCGGCGGCAGCGGGGGTTCGGCGGCGGGGCGCAGCTCTGCGACGTCCGGGGCCGGGGGGATCGCGGTCCGGGTGCCGTCCGGGAGGACGGCGATGTGCGGGACTGCGTCCTGCGGGACGTACGCCGCCTCGAACACCCCGTACGGGGTCGCCTTGCCCGGCGGGGCGGTGAGATGGAAGCCGGGGATGCTGGCCAGGGCCAGTTCGACGGCCGCGCCGCTGACCGCCCGCCCCACCGTGTCGGGGTCGCGGTCGCGGACGACGAGCCGCAGCAGGGCGCTCGCCTCCTCCTGCACGGCCGCGTCGCGGTGGTCGGTGCGGGCCAGTGTCCACCGCACCTCGGCGGGACGGCACTTGGCGAGGGCCGCCTCCATCTGGTCGCGTACCAAGGCGGCCTTGTCGTCGATGCCGAGGCCGGTGAGGACGAACACCACCTCGTTGCGGTGGCCCCCGAGCCGGGTCAGCCCCGTCTTCAGGGTGGGCGGCGGCGCCTCGCCCCGTACGCCGTGGATCCGCACCCGGTCGGGGCCGTCCTGGGCGAGCCGTACGGAGTCCAGGCGCGCCGTGACGTCCGGTCCGGCGTAGCGGGCGCCCGCCGTCTCGTACAGCAGCTGCGCGGTGACGGTGCCGACGGTGACGGCGCCGCCGGTGCCGGGGTGCTTGGTGATGACGGCCGACCCGTCGCGGTGGATCTCGGCGAGCGGGAAGCCGGGGCGGCGTACGTCGCTCAGCTCGGTGAAGAACGCGTAGTTGCCGCCGGTCGCCTGCGTCCCGCACTCCAGGACGTGCCCGGCGATCACGGCTCCGGCCAGCGCGTCCCAGTCGTCCGGCGCCCACCCGAAGTGCCAGGCGGCGGGCCCGGTGACGAGCGCGGCGTCGGTGACCCGCCCGGTGACCACGACGTCCGCCCCGCCGCGCAGGCATGCCGCGATCCCGCCGCCCCCGAGGTAGGCGTTGGCGCTGACCACGCCCGGTCCCCAGTCGCGCGCACCGAGCAGATCGTCGCCCTCCACGTGCGCGACGCGCACCGGTAACCCGAGCCGCTGCGCGAGCGCACGGACGGCGTCGGCCAGCCCGGCGGGGTTCAGCCCGCCCGCGTTGGTGACGATCCGTACGCCGCGCTCGACGGCGAGCCCGAGGGTGTCCTCCAGCTGGCGCAGGAAGGTGGTGGCGTAACCGCGCGAGGCGTCCTTGGCGCGGTCCCGGCCGAGGATCAGCATGGTCAACTCGGCGAGATAGTCCCCGGTCAGGACGTCGAGCGGCCCGTCGGTCAGCATCTCGCGCACCGCGTCGAAGCGGTCGCCGTAGAAGCCGGAGGCGTTGCCGATGCGCAGGGGTTCCGGTGTATCGCCTTCCGTCGTGGTCACGCGGCACCCCCGCCCGGCTTCCGCCCTGGGCCGGGTGGTCCGGCGAACGCCTGGGCGATGTTCAGCCAGTGGTCGGCGTCGGGGCCCTCGGCCCGCAGTGCCAGGTCGTCGCGGTGGGCGCGCTGCGTGGCCAGGAGGCAGAAGTCGAGCGCCGGGCCGGTGACGCGCTGGGCCGCGTCCTCGGGGCCGTACGCCCACACCTCCCCATCCGGGGCGGTGAGTTCGACCCGGAACTCCTCGGCCGGCGGCTCCAGTCCGCGCGCCGTGTAGGCGTACCCCCGCGCCCGTACGCCGATGCGGGCCACATGCCGCAGCCGGGCGGTGGGCGTACGGCGCGCCCCCAGCGCGTCGGCCACGTCCTGACCGTGCGCCCAGGTCTCCATCAGCCGCGCCGTCACCATCGACATGACGCTCATCGGCGGCCCGTACCACGGCAACCGGGCGCCCGGCGGCTGCGCGGCGAGCATCCGCGCCAGCCGCTCCCGCCCCTTCCGCCACCGCCGCAACAGCACGGCGGGCGCGTCGGCCGCCCCGCGCTCCGCGCCCTCGTCCACGAACCGCTCCGGCGCGGCGAAGGCCTTCCGCACCTCGTCCGCGAACCCCTCCGCGTCCTCGGCCGCCTGCACGGCCCGCGCGTCGGTCCAGGCGAGGTGGGCGATCTGATGCGCGATGGTCCACCCGGCGGCGGGCGTCGGCGCGGCCCACGCCTCGTCGGACAGCCCGGCCACCAGGCCGTCCAACTCCTCGCTCTCGGCGCGCAGTTCGCCGAGCAGAGCTTCCGTATCGGACACGCGGGACTCCCGGTCGTGATGCGACGGTGCGGAGCGTCGGGAGTGAGCGTGGCAGCACGGAAGAAAACAATCAAGCGTGCTTGCATGATTTTTGACGGGTCACGCCCGGGAGGCAGCGAACTACTCTCCGCTGCTCGCGACGGAACGTCCTCTTGGGACAGAAGGTCGGTGACAGCGGTACGGATGGCGCCGCGGCTGACGCCGTGGTGGCGCGCGAGAGCGGCGATGGAGCGGCCCTCCAGGTACGCGGCGCGCGCCGTCGGTCTTGTCGGCTGGGATGGCCGGGCGGCGGCCGCCCTTGCTGCCCTTCGCCTCAGCGGCCAACCCGTCGTACGTCAGCTCCCGCTGGAAGTCGCGCTGGAGTTCGCCGGCGGCGGCGAGGGTCTGCACCATGAACTTCACTGTGGACAGCAGCTCGCCGGTGCGGGGGTGGCGGGCGGTGAGGTCCATCGCGGAGAACGCGCCGTCGGCCGGGGGCTGACGCAGCACGGCTTGTCGGAAGCCTCTGGAGTCTCCGTCTCCTGGATCAGGAAGCTGGAACAGGGCGAACAGCAGGACACACGCCTTGAAACGGCTCGGAAGCTCGCCGCGGCTCTGGGCGTGTCCACCACGCGGCTCATCGCCGGACACCGCGGGGACGAGGCCGACGAAGCCACGAGGGAACGCTGGGAGCCGGTACGCCAAACTCTGACCTTCTCGGCACCCGATCGTGGTGCCGACCAGGCTCCCACCAGGGAGGGGGTCAGCGCGGCGCTCACAGCGGCACTGCCTCTCTTCTCCGGCGACCGCTTCGCCGAGCTGCGTCCCATCCTCCCCGCGCTCCTACGCGACGCCGACACGCTTGCCCACCTCGACCCACGCAATCGGCACCTGCGGGGGCGGTTACTCCAGCTCACCGGGTGGCTCATGGTGCAGACGCGTCAGTTCGACGCTGCCGAAACGGCCCTCACCGGAGCGATGGACGACGCCGTGGACCAACTCGACGGCGCCGCCATCGCGAGCACACGCTGCTGGTTGCTTCTGAGGGAGGGCCGGCTCGCCGAGGCCCGCGCACTGTCCGTGCGGTGGTCGGACGACATGGAGCCACGCCTGTCCCGTGCCACCCCCGCCGAACTGAGCGCATGGGGTTGGCTGCTCCTGCGCGCCTCAGCCGCCGCGGTACGAGACAACGAATCCGATGCTGCCAGGGACACTTTGCGGCTCGCCCACGCGGCAGCGGTCGCCATGGGCCGTGAGTTCGCCCCTGATGGGGACTTCCTCCGCGCCTTCGGCCCCCTGACCGTCGCCTTCAAACGCGCGGAGAACGCGATGGTCGCGGAAGAACCGGATCATGTCCTCAGCCTGGCCGCACGCATCCCCACCAGCGGCCTCCGGCCGACGTCGAACAACCGGAACCGCCATCTGCTGGACGTGGCCAGGGCCCAGGTGATGAAGCACCGGCCCACCGACGCCTTCGAGGTACTGCAAGGCGTCTGGTCCGACGCCCCGGAATGGCTGCCCAACCAGCGCTACGCGCGGGACATCCTGAGCGACATCATCGCCGGTCGACGGACGATGACACCGGAGATGCAGGCCATGGCCGACGTGCTCGGCGTACCGGTGTGACGCCGAGTGGTACTTCCGTCCCCCGCCGGGCGAAAGTGCCATTGATCAGCAACTCAGCGCGACCATAACGTCACGGCACGGGAACATCGTCACCAAAGGAGGCCGTACCGTGACCGCCAAACCACTCGGCCCCGAGGGCGAGACCGCCTTACGCCTGCTGCCGTGGTCCAGCCCGGACGGCAAGCCGTGCTACCTGGCGCCGGGCGACGGCTACAGCCCTCTGAGCCAACGGGCGGACGAGATCGAGGCCCTGCAGCTGAACATGGGCGCGCAACTCCTCCAGCACGCCCACGCCCTCCTCAGCGACCGAAAGGTGAGTTCCGGCGAACTCCGCTACCTGGGCCACCGGCTCACTGAGGCTCTGCGCGACGTGCTCCGGGTCGCCGAGAGCCGGGGCGGGCGACTGCTCGCGTACGGCGATGACGAGGGCGTCGGCCTCGGCAACGGTTCGGCCCGCAACCCATGACATCAACGCCGAGCTCAGCGCCTTCCCGTCGCACCGAGCACTACGGCCACTTTTTTGTCGAGTTTCAGCCCCGCCCGTTGGGCCGGAATCAGCCGATCGCCGTCGGCCGCAGGGCGTCCATGACGAGGTCGATCAGCCGTCCGGTCTGCTCGGGGGCGCTGTCGACGGTCCCGGCGGCGAGGAAGATCCCCATCAGCATCAGAACGGCATCCTCCGGTTCGACGTCGGCACGGAGTGATCCGGCCTCGGCTCCGGCGGCGAGGAGGGTGGCAATGGCTGCGGTGACGCGCTCCCGGGTGGCCGGTGTGGCGATCCGCCCCGAGGCCCAGCCCGCCCGGAGCGTGTCGAGCATGCCGCGCTTCGTCGCGACGAACGCGGCGTAGCGCTCCATCCACGCCCGGAGCGCCGTGTCCGGCGGAAGCTCCTCGAGCAGGGCGGGCACGCTGCCGGTGACGTCGTCGAGTTCGGCGGCGTACACGGCCTCCACCAGGTCTTCGCGGGTCGGGAAGTGCCGGTACAGCGTGCCGATGCCGACACCGGCCTCGCGGGCGATGCCTTCGAGCGTGACGGTGCCGCCGACGGCCGCGAACGCGGTCCGGGCGACCCGGACGAGTCTGTCGCGGTTGCGCAGCGCGTCGGCACGGGGGGCGCGGGCGCCGCGCGGCTTCCCTCCGGGACCGGCTCCCGTGGTGGCGTCGGAATCCAAAGCGGAGGCACCTCCGGTAAAAGTGATACAGTCAAATGAAGCGGAGGTCCCTCCGCTTCTTTATCGTCTCATGCGGAGGGAATCTCCCCCATGACCACGAACAGCACTCCCTCGCCCCAGCTCACGGCCTCCGGCGCCCCGCGCGCCGGAGGGGCCGGCGCCCTCGCAGGCCACACGGTCTCCCGTATCGGATACGGCGCGATGCAGCTCGAGCGCCTGTGCGCCGACCGCGACGCCGCGATCGCACTCCTGCGCCGCGCGGTCGAACTCGGCGTCGACCACATCGACACCGCCCAGTTCTACGGCAACGGGTTCGTCAACGAGGTCATCCGCGACGCGCTGCGCCCCGAGGACGGCGTGCTGATCGTCAGCAAGGTCGGCGCCGATCCGGACCCCGGCGGCACCCCTCCGCTGCGTCTCGCCCAGCGGCCCGAGGAGCTGCGGGCGAGCGTCGAGGACAACCTCGTATCCCTCGGCCTCGACCGGATACCGGTGGTGAACCTGCGCCGCACGGACACCGGGCCGGGCCTGCGCGCCGAGGGCCACCAGGCGGTCGACCTCGACGATCAGCTCGCGGTGATGGTCGCGCTGCGGGACGAGGGCAAGATCGGCGCGATCGGGCTGAGCAGCGTCACCCCGGACATACTGCGCCGGGCCCTTCCCGCCGGTATCGCCTGCGTCCAGAACGCCTACAGCCTGGTGTCGCGCGACGATGAGGAGCTGCTGCGGCTCTGCGCCGAGCGGCAGATCGCCTGGATACCGTACTTCCCACTCGGCGGCGCCTTCCCCGGCTGGCCGAAGGTGAGCGACGCCCCGGCCGTCACCACCGCCGCCCGGTCCCTCGGCCGCACCCCCGCACAGATCGGCCTCGCCTGGCTGCTCCACCACGCGCCGAACACGCTGCTCATCCCGGGCACCGCGGACGCCGGCCACCTGGAGGCCAACATCGCCGTCGGGGAGATCACGCTCGACGACGCCACACTGGCCGCGCTGGACGCCGTCGAGTCACGGTCCAACGACACCACGCTCCGCTGAGGTCATCACTGGCGGGGCAACCGCTCCGCCAGGACCTCGGCCAGGTGGCGGGCCGGGCGTCCGCCGTCGAGCTGGTCCAGTTGGGTGCGGCAGGAGAAGCCGTCGGCCAGGACCTCGGCGTTGTCGTCGGCGTTGCGTACGGATGGCAGCAGCTGGTCTTCCGCGCAGGCCACCGAGACGTCGTAATGGCCCGCCTCGAAGCCGAAGTTGCCCGCCAGACCGCAGCAGCCGCCGCTCAGTTCGCCGGTCAGGCCCGCACGTTCGCGCAGGCGGCGGTCGGCGGCGTCGCCGAGGACGGCGTGCTGGTGGCAGTGGGTCTGGCCGACGACCGGGCGGTCGACCTTCGGGGGCTGCCAGTCGGGGGCGTACTCCTCCAGAGTCTGGGCGAAGGTCCGCACGGAGTCGGCGAGGCGGGCGGCGCGGGGGTCGTCGGGGCCGAGGAGTTCGGGGAGGTCGGTGCGGAGGGCCGCGGTGCAGCTGGGTTCGAGGCCGACGACGGGCAGACCGGCGTCCAGGGCCGGGGCCATGACGTCCAGGGTGCGCCGCATGACCGCGCGGGCGCGGTCGAGTTGGCCGGTCGAGACCCAGGTCAGGCCGCAGCAGACGGGCTTGGGGGGTACGACGACCCGTAGCCCGGCCGCCTCCAGCACGCGCACCGCCGCCTGGCCGACGGACGGGGACAGGTAGTTGGTGAAGGTGTCCGGCCAGAGCACGACGGTGCGGGCCGTCTCCGGGCTGCCTGCCCTCGGCCCGGCTCCCTCCACAGGACCCACGACGGTGCGGGCCGCCGCCGGGGAGTTGCGCACCGTACGCGCGTGGCCGCGCCACCACCGGGTGAACGGCTCGCGGGCCAGCTCGGGGATGTCGCGTTCGGGGGCGATGCCGCCCGCGCGCTTGGCCACGGCGGACAGGAAGCCGACGCCGGACGCCGCGTTGGCCACCGGGGCCGCCCGCAGGAGGGCGGCCGCCCGGAGCCAGACCGGGAGCCAGCCCATCGCGTAGTGGGCGGCGGGGCGCACCCGGCCCTCGTAGTGGTGGTGCAGGAACTCGGCCTTGTACGTGGCCATGTCCACCCCGACCGGGCAGTCGCTGCGGCAGCCCTTGCAGGACAGGCACAGGTCGAGCGCGTCCCGGACCTCCTCCGAGCGCCAGCCGTCGCGCACCACCTCGCCCGCGAGCATCTCGTGCAGCAGCCGGGCGCGGCCGCGGGTGGAGTGCTGTTCCTCGCCGGTCGCGCGGTACGAGGGGCACATCACGTTCGCGCCGGACACCGACTCGTTGCGGCACTTGGCGACGCCGACGCAGCGCCGCACGGCGGCCGAGAAGTCGCCGCCGTCGTGCGGGTAGCCGAACTCGACGTCCACCGGGCGGCGCGGCAGGACGTCGAAGCGCAGGTCCTGGTCGAGGCGGCGGGGGCGGGCGAGGACGCCGGGGTTGAGGCCGCCCGCCGGGTCCCACAGGTCCTTGAAGCGGCCGAAGAGCCCGACCATCTCGTCCCCGTACATGCGGGGCAGCAGCTCGGCGCGGGCCAGACCGTCGCCGTGTTCGCCGGAGAGCGAGCCGCCGTGGGCGACGACGAGGTCGGCGAGGTCGGTGGAGAAGTCGCGGAAGACCCGCACCCCGGCCTCGCGCATCAGGTCGAAGTCGATGCGCACGTGGATGCAGCCGTCGCCGAAGTGCCCGTACGGGGTGCCGCGCAGCCCGTGCTGGGTGAGCAGGGCGCGGAAGTCGCGCAGGTAGGCGCCGAGCCGGGCGGGGGGTACGGCGCAGTCCTCCCAGCCGGGCCAGGCCTCGCTGCCGTCCGGCATGCGGGTGGCGGTGCCGGAGGCGTCCTCGCGGACCCGCCACAGCGCGCGCTGCCCGGCGGGGTCGGCGACCACCGTGTGGTCGGTGGTCGCGTGCGCGGCGGCGCGCGCTATCTCCTCCGCGCGGGCGTACGCCTCCTCGCGTCCCGCGCCGCCGACCTCCACGAACAACCAGGCGCCGCCCTTGGGCAGCCCCGACGCGCCCACGACCAGGTCGGCGGCCATGCCCTCGACGGTGAGCGGCCCGTACGGCAGCAGGGTGTGCGCGGCCTCGGCCGCCGCGGACTCGTCGGGGTAGCCGAGCACGGCGAGCGCCCGGGCGGCGGGCGCCTCGACGAGCCGTACGGTCGCCTCGGTCAGCACGCCGAGGGTGCCCTCGCTGCCGGTGAGGGCGCGGGCCACGTCGGCGTTCTTCTCCGGCAGCAGCTCGTCCAGGGCGTAGCCGGAGATGCGGCGGGGCAGCTCGGGGAAGCCGGTGCGCAGCAGCGCCAGATGGTCACCGGCGAGGGAGCGCATGCCGTCGCGGAGCCGGGCGGGGAGCGCGTCGAGCCCCTGGGCGGCGCGGACCCGCTCACCGCCGTACGTCAGGACGGCCAGCTCGCGGACGTTGTCGGCGGTGGTGCCCCAGGCGACAGAGTGCGAGCCGCACGAGTTGTTGCCGATCATGCCGCCGAGGGTGCAGCGGCTGTGGGTGGACGGGTCGGGGCCGAAGGTCAGGCCGTGCGCGCCCGCGGCGGTGCGCAGCTCGTCGAGGATCACGCCGGGCTGGACGACGGCGGTGCGCCGCTCCGGGTCGAGGGAGACGATGCGCCGCATGTGGCGGGTGAAGTCCAGGACGACCCCGAGCCCGGTGGCCTGCCCGGCGATGGACGTGCCGCCGCCGCGCGCCACCACCGGCACCCCGCGCTCCCGGCAGACGGCCAGCGCGCCCGCCACGTCGTCCGCGTCGCGCGGCGCGACGACACCGGCCGGCACGCGCCGGTAGTTCGACGCGTCCATGGTCATCAGGGCCCGGCTCGCCGCGTCGAAGGAGACGTCCCCACGGACGGCTCGGCGCAGCGCCTGCTCCAGTTCGTCTGCCTCGTGCTCAGCCATGTCCCCATGGTCCACGGCGAGGGTCCCGATGGATACGCCCACACTGTGCCGCAAGACCGTGATCATGGATCACTGTGCACGGGAGGCTCCGGGGCGCCGGTGTCAACATGAGGCCGCTCACCGTCCCCTTCCGTGGACGGATCGTCTCAGCGAATGGACTCCCCACTGAATGCCGGGTTGGGACGGATTAGGCTGCGGGCGTGGCTGAGATCCGGATTCCCGAAGACATCAAGCCCGCCGACGGTCGCTTCGGCGCAGGCCCCTCCAAGGTGCGTACCGAGGCGCTCAGTGCCCTCGCGGCGACCGGCAGCTCGCTGCTGGGCACCTCCCACCGGCAGGCCCCGGTCAAGAACCTGGTCGGCGCGGTGCGCGACGGCGTGCGCGAACTGTTCCAGCTCCCCGAGGGCTACGAGGTCATCCTCGGCAACGGCGGCTCCACCGCCTTCTGGGACGTGGCGACGCACGGCCTGATCGACAACAAGTCCCAGCACCTGTCCTTCGGCGAGTTCTCGTCGAAGTTCGCGAAGGCGGCCAAGCTCGCGCCGTGGCTGGACGAGCCGACCGTGATCTCCTCCGACCCCGGCACCCACCCGGAGCCGCGCGCCGAGGCGGGTGCGGACGTCTACGCCCTCACCCACAACGAGACCTCGACCGGTGTCGCGATGCCCATCCAGCGGGTGGCCGGGGCCGACGAGGGATCGCTGGTGCTGGTCGACGCCACGTCCGGGGCGGGCGGGCTGCCCGTGGACATCGCCGAGACGGACGTCTACTACTTCGCGCCGCAGAAGTCCTTCGCCTCGGACGGCGGGCTGTGGATCGGGATCTTCTCCCCCGCCGCGCTGGAGCGCGCCGCCCGGATCCACGGTTCCGGCCGCCACGTCCCGGAGTTCTTCTCGCTGCCGACCGCGATCGACAACTCGCTGAAGAACCAGACGTACAACACCCCGGCGCTCGCGACCCTCTTCCTGCTCAACGACCAGCTGGAGTGGATCAACGGGCAGGGCGGTCTGGACTGGGCCGTGCGGCGCACCGCCACCTCCTCGCGCACCCTGTACGGCTGGGCCGAGGAGTCCAAGCACGCCACCCCGTTCGTCACCGACCCGGCCAAGCGGTCGCAGGTCATCGGCACGATCGACTTCAACGAGGACATCGACGCCGCCGCGATCGCCAAGGTGCTGCGCGCCAACGGGATCGTGGACACCGACCCGTACCGCAAGCTGGGCCGCAACCAGCTGCGGGTGGCGATGTTCCCGGCCGTCGACCCGGCCGACGTCGAGGCGCTGACCGCCTGCGTGGACTACGTCATCGAGCACCTGTGAGGCGTGCGGTCTGAAGCGGCCCAAAAGGGCAGGCGGGCCGCAGAAGGCTGAGGCGGTCCAAAAAGGCTGAGGCGGTCCGAAGAAGGCTGAGGCGGGCCGCAGAAGGCTGAGGCGGTCCGAAGAAGACCGAAGCGGTCCGAAGGAATACAGGCCCGGGGCGTGTCGCCCCGGGCCCGTATTCGTATTCCGGTGATCCGTACGGCTCCTACGACGACGGGCGGCGGCGGACCAGCCGCCGCAGCCCCAGGAACAGCACCAGCGCGCCGCCGAAGGTGAGCGCGGCCTTCACCAGGTTGCCGTTCTTCTCGGCCTCGGAACTCTGCCGCTTGCCGTCGGGGCGCGAAGAGTACTCCCCGTCCTTCTTCTGCTTCTTCGCGGTCGCGTCCGGCAGCAGCTCCCCGCCGAGGTCCACCGCGGTGACCTTGCTGCTCGGGCCCTCCGTGCCGTACATGAGGGTGCCGCCGTCGGGGGTGAAGGTCACCGACTCGCCCTGGCGCTGGAGCGGCAGCCCCGGCTCGTCCTTGAGCTCCTGGAGCTGCTGCGGCTTGCCGTTCCGCCAGCGGTACTCGGAGGCCGAGAAGTAGCCGCGGAGCACCAGCCGGCTGCCGTCCGGGGCGAAGGCGCCGTCGGTGACCTCCATGTCGAGGTCGGCGACCCGGCGGAAGACGTTGGTGCCCTGCGGGGAGAGCGTGGCGGGCGCCTCGTACAGCCCGGGGTCGTCGTCACTCTTGCTGGCGATGTAGACCCGGCCGGTCCTCGGGTGGACCATCATCGCCTCGGCGTTGCGCGGCCCGCCCTGGTACTGGACCGTGAACTGGGTGGCGGTGACCGTGGTGTCCTTGAGGACCTTGGGCTCGGGGAAGCGGTAGATCCATACGTGCGGCCAGGTGCCGCCGAGGTTGTCGCCGATGTCGCCGACGTACACATTGCCGTCGGGGCCTATCGAGATGGCCTCCACGTCCCGGGGGCGTCCTATGCCGCGCAGGGTGACCCGCGCGACCGTCTTCCCGGTCCTGCTGTCCACGGCGTAGACGTACGCCCCGTCCGAGCTGTCGTTGTGCGTCCAGTAGACGCCGGGGTGGGCCCGGCTCGCGGCGAGCCCGCTGGACTCGGTGATGCGGGGGTCCTCGATCGTGAACGAGGACGGGGACGAGTCGTCGGCCACCGCGGGAGCGGGGGTGGCGACGGGCAGAGCCGCCAGCACGGCGGCACCGAGGACGTACGGAAGCGGACGCATGGGCCCAAGCCTGCCATCCCGGCGGGGCGCGGACAGCGCGATACGGCCGCCGGGGCACGGTGGCGCGGCCGGGCCCCCTTCTGAATCACGGGCCGATAACGTACGTAAATCATTCGTGGCGACCGGGCCGGGTAAATAACCCGCGGATTATTTGAATCCATCCGGGGATTATCTGCGCCAGAAATTTATCGGGCATTGACGGCATACTGGACGCGGACATTGCTTTCCAGAATGGCCGCCTCTACGGTCTCCAGAAGCTACAGCCGGGTCTTCGGCGCCCTTGGTTTTACGAAGACCCGCTCCGGACGCCGAGAACAACCACCATTCCGGAGATTCCGGTAGCCCGCTTTTTGACCGCGACGGGGGGCCAAAAAGCGGGCTTCCAGATTTTCCGGAATACACCGGACAGCGACGGGTACAGCGACGGGCAAGCAGCGGCCGGCAGGCCCGGCGCGGCCCTTGATTAGAGCGCACTCCAAGGGATTGGCTGGGGGCATGGAGTACACGCAGCTCGGACGTACCGGCCTCAAGGTCAGCCGACTGGTCCTCGGCACCATGAACTTCGGCCCGCAGACCGATGAGGCCGACAGCCACGCGATCATGGATGCCGCGATCGACGCGGGCATCAACTTCTTCGACACCGCCAATGTGTACGGGTGGGGCGAGAACAAGGGCCGCACCGAGGAAATCGTCGGAAGCTGGTTCGGCAAGGGCGGCGGACGGCGCGAGAAGACCGTCATCGCCACCAAGGTGTACGGCAACATGGCCGCCGACGGCGAGCCCTGGCCCAACACCGACAAGCTCTCCGCGCTCAACATCCGCCGGGCCGTGGACGCGAGCCTCAAGCGGCTGGGCACCGACCACATCGACCTCTACCAGTTCCACCACGTCGACCGCGCGACCCCGTGGGACGAGATCTGGCAGGCCATCGACGTCCTCGTCCAGCAGGGCAAGATCCTCTACGTCGGGTCCTCCAACCACGCGGGCTGGCACATCGCCCAGGCCAACGAGACGGCCCGGCGCCGGAACTCCTACGGCCTGGTCAGCGAGCAGTGCCTGTACAACCTGGCCGAGCGGCGCGCCGAGATGGACGTGATCCCGGCCGCGCGGGAGTACGGCCTCGGCATCATCCCCTGGTCCCCGCTGCACGGGGGACTGCTCGGCGGCGCGATCCGCAAGGAGCGGGAGGGCGGCGCCGGTGCCCGCACCTCGGGCGGGCGTGCCGCGGACGCGCTGAAGAACCCGGCCGTGCGCGAGCAGGTCCAGGCCTACGAGGACCTGCTCGACAAGCACGGTCTCGAGCCCGGCGAAGCGGCGCTGGCCTGGCTGCTGACCCGCCCCGGGGTCACCGGCCCCATCGTCGGGCCGCGCACGGCCGAGCAGCTGGCCTCGGCGGTACGGGCGTCCGAGCTGACGCTGAGCGACGAGGTGCTGAGCGGGCTGGACGAGATCTTCCCGGGCCCGGGTCCGACGCCGGAGGCGTTCGCCTGGTAGCCGTGCCCGTACGGCCGTACGGAGGGGGTGTGACCGTATGCGGTCACACCCCCTGCCTGTGCGGGTCGCTGCCCCGGCGGCTCATCCTCCGAAGGCGGCCGCGACGGCCACCACCACGAGGATCATCACCAGGGCACCACTCATGATCATGTTTCTGGTCTTCGGGTCCACACCCCGAGGTTAGCCGGGCCGCTCAGCCGCCCAGCGGCCAGGCCGCCACCACCTCGTACCGCGGCTGCGCCCCGGGCACTCCAGGCGCCGGCGGATGGCTGCGGACCAGGCTCAGCTCCCGCACCGTCCAGTCGCGGCCCGCGAAGCCGGTGAGGCCCTCGGCGAACGGCGCGAGGCCGGTGGTGGAGCGGTTGCGCGCGACGGTGAGGTGGGGGTGGTACGGGCGCTTCTGGTTCACGTCGATCCCGACGCGGCGGGCCCCCGCGGCCGCGGAGTCGGCGAGCCCCCGCAGGACGGTGCGATCGCCCTCCACGCCCGCCCACAGGGCGCGGTCGGAGAACCGGCCGCCGCCCGCCAGCCGCAGCTGGTGGGGGTGGTGGCGATGGGCGGCGCGGGCCAGCCGGGTCGCCAGCTCGGGGCGGACGTCGTCGCCGACCTCGCCGTAGAAGGCCAGGGTGAGGTGCCAGCCGGTGCGCTCGGTCCAGCGGAGGGCGTCCGCGCCGGGGAGCCGGTGCAGTGCGTCGACCCGTGCCCCCAGCTCGGTCAGGACCGGGTCGGGGGGCAGGACGGCGGCGAAGAGTCTCATCGCATGAGGCTTCCCCCGGCCCGGCCCGCCCCGAAACCGCGCCGCCCGGGCAGCGGCCCGGCGGCCGTTACGCCGCCGGAGCCAGCCGCTCCTCCGGCACCCGCGGCACGAAGGCCACATGCGGATGGCCGCGGCGCAGGTCCACCTTGAGGCGGAGGCCGCCCGCGCGGGCCAGGGCGAGGCCCACCCCGACCGCGGCGGCGGCCGAGACCAGCCCGCCGAAGGCGAAGCCGACCCGGGCGCCCCAGGTGTCGGTGACCCAGCCGATGAGCGGGCCGCCGATGGGCGTACCGCCGACGAAGACCATCATGAACAGGCTCATCACCCGGCCGCGCATCGCCGGGTCGGTGGCGAGCTGGACGCTGGAGTTGGCCGTGACGTTGAAGGTCAGGCTGAAGATCCCGACCGGCACCATCAGCGCGGCGAACAGCCAGAAGTACGGGGTCACCGCGGCGGCCACCTCCAGCACGCCGAACAGCAGCGCCGCGCCGACCAGCAGCCGGCGGCGGGTGGTGACGCGGCGGGCGGCGAGCAGGGCGCCGGTGACCGAACCGGCCGCGATCAGGGTGTTGAGCAGGCCGTAGGTACCGGGCCCGGCGTGGAAGACGTCGTCGGCGAAGGCGCTGAGCCAGATCGGGAAGTTGAAGCCGAAGGTGCCGATGAAGCCGACGAGGACGATCGGCCACAGCAGATCGGGGTTACGGCCGACATAGGCCAGGCCCTCGCGCAGCTGACCCTTGCCGCGCGGCGCGCGCTTGACCGGGTGCAGCTCACTGGTGCGCATCAGCAGCAGGCCGATGAGGGGGGCGCCGAAGGAGAGGCCGTTGATGAGGAAGGCCCAGCCGCTGCCGACCGCGGTGATCAGGACACCGGCGACGGCGGGGCCGATCAGCCGGGCGGACTGGAAGTTCGCGGAGTTGAGGCTGACCGCGTTGCGCAGGTCGCGGGGGCCGACCATCTCGTTGACGAAGACCTGACGGGTCGGGTTGTCGACGACGGTGACCATGCCCAGCAGGAACGCGATCAGGTAGACGTGCCAGACCTGGACGTGTCCGCTCAGGGTGAGGGCGGCGAGCGCCAGACCGCACAGGCCCAGCGCGGCCTGGGTGACCAGCAGCAGCTTCCGCCGGGGGTACCGGTCGGCGATCACGCCGCCGTACAGGCCGAAGAGCAGCATGGGCAGGAACTGCAGCGCGGTGGTGATGCCGACCGCGGTGGAGGAGCCGGTGAGGCTCAGGACCAGCCAGTCCTGGGCGATCCGCGACATCCAGGTGCCGGTGTTGGAGATCACGGCACCGGTCGCGAAGAGCCGGTAGTTGCGGACCCTGAGTGAGCGGAACATGCCGCCCTTTTCGGGGGCCGCCGTGGTGTCGGCGGAAGGGGAGTCGGTGTGCGGTGCGGGTGCGGAGTCTGCTCCGGGTCCCGTACTCAAGCTCGTTCGCCTCCTGGCTGCTCGGTTGTCTCCTACATGCGCGCGAGCTTCTCCAGGACGGGCGCGGCGGCGCGCAGCGTCTCCCACTCGTCCTCGGACAGCTGCCCGACCAGTTCGCTCAGCCAGGCGTTGCGCTTGCGCCGGCTCTCTTCGAGCATGACCTCGGCCCGCTCGGTCGGCGACACGACCTTCTGCCGCCGGTCCTCCTGGTGCGGCTCCAGCCTGACCAGTCCCTTGGCCTCCAGCAGCGCCACGATGCGGGTCATCGACGGCGGCTGGACGTGCTCCTTGCGGGCCAGCTCGCCGGGGGTGGCGGAGCCGCACCCGGCGAGGGTGCCCAGCACCGACATCTCCGTGGGGCTCAGCGACTCGTCGACGCGCTGATGCTTCAGCCGTCGCGACAAGCGCATCACTGCGGACCGCAGAGCGCTCACCGCGGCCGCGTCATCGAGGGGCGCCTCCGCCGGGGGCGACGGGAGGCGGGACGGATCCGGCATGGTCTTTAGCATAACTCATTACCTCGTCTAATAAAAACCCGGATACCGGTGTCCTCGCTCACTCACCCATACGCCCACCCACCACGCGATCACCCATACGAGTGAGCGAGTGGTGGGTGGGTGAGCAAGTGGGTGAGTGAGCGAGGACCCCGGAGTACCGGATCACACGACGCCGAGCGCCTGCTCGATCGGGTGGAGCAGGAAGTAGACCAGGAAGCACAGCCCCACGGCGGCCAGCAGCCACGGGATGTCCCGGACCCGCCGGGTCGCGACGCGCAGCAGCAGGTACGACAGCACGCCGAGGCCGATGCCGTTGGTGATGCTGTAGGTGAACGGCATCGAGATCATGGTCAGGAAGGCCGGGACCGCGATCGTGGCGTCGCTCCAGTCGATCTCCTTGACGTTCGCCGCCATGATCATGAAGCCGACGACCACCAGCGCGGGGGTCGCGGCCTGCGACGGGACGACCTTCGCGAGCGGGGTGAAGACCAGCGCGAGCAGGAAGAGGCCGCCGGTCACCACGTTGGCGAGACCGGTCCGCGCGCCCTCCCCGACGCCCGCCGTGGACTCCACGAAGCAGGTGTTCGCGGAGGCGGAGCCGAAGCCTCCGCCCGCGACCGCGACGCCGTCCACCATCAGGATCCGGCCCATGCCGGGCAGCTGGCCGCGCTCGTCGGTCAGCCCGGCCTCCTCGCCGACGCCGATGATCGTCCCCATCGCGTCGAAGAAGCCGGACAGCAGGACGGTGAAGACGAAGAGACAGCCGGTGAGGATGCCGACCTTGTGGAATCCGCCGAAGAGGCTGATCTGGCCCACGAGCCCGAAGTCCGGGGTCGCCACCAGCGTGTCCGGCACGTTGGGCACGGTCAGGCCCCAGTTCGCGTCCGGGGTGGAGGTGACGGCGTTGATCGCGATCGCGGCCAGCGTCATCACCACGATGCCGATGAGGATCGCGCCCCGGGTCTTGCGGACGACCAGGACGAACGTGAGCGCGAGACCGGCCACGAAGATCAGCACGGGCCAGCCCTGGAGCTTGCCCTCGATGCCGAGGCCGAGCGGAACGGTGGTGTGCGCCGCGTCCGGGTTACGGGTGACGAAGCCGGAGTCGACCAGGCCGATCAGGGCGATGAACAGGCCGATGCCGATCGCGATCGCGCGCCGCAGCCCGCCGGGGATCGCGTCCATCACCCGCTGCCGCAGCCCGGAGGCGACCAGGACCATCAGCACCACACCGGCGAGGACCACCATGCCCATCGCGTCCGGCCAGCTCATCTTGGGCGCGAGCTGGAGCGAGACGACCGCGTTGATACCCAGGCCCGCGGCGAGGGCGATCGGAACGTTGCCGATGACGCCCATGAGCAGCGTGCTCAGGCCCGCCATCAGGGCGGTCGAGGTGACCAGCTGGCCGTTGTCCAGATGGTGGCCGTACATGTCCTGACCCGATCCGAGGATGATCGGGTTCAGCACGATGATGTACGCCATCGCAAAGAACGTGGCCAGACCGCCGCGGACCTCCCGGGACGGGGAGGAGCCGCGCTCGCTGATCTTGAAGAACCTGTCGAGGAAGGGCAGGTGGTTCATGGGCGGTGTCGGTGCCTGCTGTGCGGCACCGACCGGCTCGCTGGCCGAGGGAGACATGGACGGACCCCAGTGGTGGTGAACTCGTGAAGCGGGCCTCTTGGAGGATCGCACAGGACATTCCACCCAGACCCAGAACGGTTCAGTATGAATATATAAATCGCGGATCGCCAAACCGCGTGCCCGCCCCGGCCCTCCCGCGCCCACCGCGCCGCCGGGGCCGCGACCAGCACCCCCGTAAGCTGGACCCATGACGAAGTGGACACCCCGGCACGAAGCGCCTGCACCCCTGGAAGGCAACGTCGTCGCCACCATCACCGGGGGCACCATCGTGTGGTTCGTCCTCTTCCTCGCCCAACTCCCGTTCTACGGCTGGTACGCCGACCACGGCCATCTGTGGTGGCTGTGGACCTGCCTGACCGGCGGCGGGCTCGGACTGCTGGGCATCTGGTACGTACGGGCGCGGGAGGCGGCCATTCGGCGCTCCTCGGAGAGCGACGCCGGCTGAACCGCGCCCCGCGCTGTCGTGCCGTGTGTTACTTCACATCCACGTAGTCGCCGCCCGCCTTGGCCGGCGGGGTCGTGCTGGTGCCAGCGAAGTTCCAGCGGAACCAGCCGTCCTGGGCCGCCTTCACGGTGGTCGAGAGCGCGCCGCGGCTGCCGGACGTCACCGTCTTGACGGCGGTGTAGGTGGTGGTGTCCGCCTTCCGGAACTCGAGCGTCACCGGCTGGACGGTGTAGCCCGCGAACGTGCCGGTCTCCCAGTTGGCGCGGGTCAGGGCGCCGGTGATCGTGATCGTCTTGCCCTTCTTGACCGGCTCCGGCGCGGCGTCGACGGTCAGCTTCGCGGCGCGCTGCACGGCGAAGGACCCGGCCTTGTCGGCGCTCAGGTAGTCGCCGTCCTTGGCGTCGATCCACACATTGGCGTACCACCGGCCCGCGACACTGTTGTCGATGAAGTCGACCTGCGGGTCCAGGGTGAAGGTCGCCTTGCAGGTCGAGGTGGTCGGGTCGTCGGCCGCCGCGGCGCACTTCACGGCGCCGGTCGGGGTCGCGTACCCGTACGACGGGCCGTCCAGGTACACATCGGCGCCCTGGATGCCCGAGTCGTCCTTCGCCGTCACCGAGACGGTGAAGGTCTTGGCGCCCGAGGTACCGAGGACGGCGTTGCCCACGGCCACCTTGGTGATCGTCGTGTCGCCGGAACCGTCCGCGTGCGCCGCCGGCGCGGCGAGCCCCCCGAGAGCGGCCGCGGTCGCGGTGGCGAGCACGGCATAGGTCATGCGCTTGCGCATCTGCATCCCCCACAAGATGAAGAAGGCTCCGGTGCGTTGACCTGCGCCGAGATGGACGCGGACGCGAACTCGGAGCCGAGTGTTGCGCAACTGTACGATTTTCACCGGCTTTTCACAACATCATGAGAGCTTCACATCGGCCCGTTTTTGATGGAACGTCATCTCTTCTGACCAACTGCTCAGTAACATGCGCGGTATGACCGGTCACCGTTTTCGCAGCGACGAAATCGACACCAGCAAGCCGCACTCGGCGCGCATGTACGACTACTTCCTGGGCGGCAAGACCCACTACGAGGTCGACACCGAGGCCGCCCGGCAGGTCGAGGCCGTCTGGCCCGACGTCAAACCGTGGACCCGGGCCAACCGGTCCTTCATGCACCGGGCGACCCACTGGCTCGCCGCCGAGGCGGGCATCCGGCAGTTCCTCGACATCGGCACCGGCATCCCCACCGAGCCCAACCTGCACCAGATAGCCCAGAAGGCCGCCCCGGACGCGCGGGTCCTCTACGCGGACAACGACCCCATCGTGCTGGCCTACGCCCAGGCCCTGCTGTTCTCCTCCGCCGAGGGCCGCACCACCTACATGCACGCCGACATCACCGACCCGCGGGGCATCCTGGCCGCCGACGAGCTGCACGCCACGCTCGACCTGAGCAAGCCGGTCGCGCTGTCGCTCAACGCGGTGCTGCACTTCATCGCGAACGAGCAGAAACCGCACGACATCGTGCGGCAGCTGATCGAACCCCTGGCGCCCGGCAGCTATCTGGTCCTCTCCCACGGCGCGCTCGACCCCCGTAACGAGGTCTCCGACGCGGTCACCCGGCTCTACCGGGCCAGCGGCATCCACGTCCAGGGCCGCACCCACGAGGAGATCCTGTCGTTCTTCGACGGCCTGGAGCTGATCGAACCCGGCGTGGTCATGCCGCACCGGTGGCGCCCGGAGAGCGAAGAGGCCAGGGCCTCGGCGGAGGCCCTGGACCTGTGGATCTACGCGGGCGTGGCCCGCAAGCCGTAGCCCTTGGCTCTTACCTGGTTCTTTCCTAGTGACCTGAGTCGGAGATTCGGTGGCAGTAGGCGGCCACTTTGTCGAGGATCTCGTCGGCTGTCTTCGTCCAGACGAACGGTCGCGGGTGTTCGTTCCAGTCGGCCAGCCATGCCCGGATGTCGCGTTCGAGAGCCTGGACGGAGCGGTGGACGCCGCGCTTGAGCTTCTTCTGCGTAAGTTCGGCGAACCACCGCTCGACCAGGTTCAGCCAGGACGAACTCGTGGGCGTGAAGTGCAGGTGGAAGCGCGGGTGCGCCAGCAGCCACTTCTTGACCTCGGGCGTCTTGTGGGTCGCGTAGTTGTCCAGGATCAGGTGCACGCCGAGACCCGCCGGAACCTCCTTGTCGAGCCTGGTCAGGAACTTCTTGAACTCCACGGCCCGGTGCCGGCGGTGCAGAGAGCCGATGACCTTTCCGGTCGCCACTTCCAAAGCGGCGAACAAGGTGGTGGTGCCGGCCCGGACGTAGTCGTGGCTGCGGCGTTCGGGAACGCCGGGCATCATCGGCAGGACTGGCTGGGAGCGGTCCAGGGCCTGGATCTGTGACTTCTCGTCCACACACAGGACCAGGGCCTTCTCCGGCGGGTCGAGGTAGAGCCCGACCACGTCGCGGACCTTGTCGATGAACAGCGGGTCCGTGGACAGCTTGAACGTCTGCGTGCGGTGCGGGGCCAGGGCGAACGCCCGCCAGATCCGCGAGAT